>JANLWV010000547.1:0-3646 GCA_031364765.1 Vicinamibacteria bacterium | reverse complement strand
CCCAACGTCCGGGGTCCGCTCGCGCCAGCGAGCCCGGCGCTCGTGGACTTCGCCGACAAGATCGCGAAGCTCGGGCTGGAGATCGACACCATCATCCCCGCACATGGGCGTCGCGGCACCATGGACGACCTCAGGGCCGCGCTCGCGGCCCGACCGGCCCAGGACTGACGGGGGGGCGACCTCCAGGCCCGGGTCAGGGCGTGTCCACGAGTTCGATCCGTTCACCGACGGGGCCTCGCAGCACCGCGGTGCGTCGATAGTCATAGGGCGACGCCGCGATCATCCGAGCGGGGGTGGCGGAGAATCCGGCGGCTTTGGCCCGTTGAAGAATGGCGTCGAGATCCCGGGTCTCCAAAGTCAACATGGCGTTGCCCGGTCGCAGCTGGTCGTCGGGGACCTTAGGTTCCAGAGGAACCTCGTGCTCGTGAATGTCGATCTCAACGAGACCATCGCCCTCGCCCTTGTAAACGAGCATCATGAACCCCCAGTCGTCGGGGAGGCCGATGATCCGATTCACGGAGGGTTGAGTCAGGCGTCCGCAAAGCCGCCGATTCATGCCCAGAACGTTCTCGTAGAAAACTTCCACCGGAGGCTGCCGATCGGTCGAAGCCGCGGCATTGAACATCGGCCCGACCAGAGTCTCGCAAACCGGCAGCGTCCGCGGCGCCGGAACTTTCAGATACTGGGTGAAGAAGAAACCAGCACCCCCCGGGCCGCGGGTGGCGAAACTTCGTGAAACCGCCCCGCCGCCCGCCCCGGAGAGATCATAGGTATTGAGTCCGCTCACCAAATGGAAATGGGTCGACGCCTGCAAGCGCTCGAAGAGGGCCGCAACGTCGCGGGTCAGAATCTCGGCGTTGAAGAGCCCTCGCTTGTGGAAGGTCCCGGTCTCATCGTCCGAAGGGCCTTCAATGAGGCGGATGAAACCCCGCGAGACGCCCGGGGCGCCCAGAACCGCGAACCGCGGATGAGACGTGGGCGAGACGCCAAGGCCCGCCGCGAGGTCATCGCCGAGGACGCCTTCCGCCTTGAGCTGGAAACCCAGATCGTCGCTCAGCGCGGTCACGCCCTCAGCCAAACCTCTGAGAGAGACCGTCTGCATCAATACCTGCTGGACCAAATCTGGCCCTCCTCCCCGACGTTCAATATTTCGGAACTTGTCACCGTCACCGCCGCGGCGGTAATATTGTCACAATTGTATTGTTGTTATAACAACTGAGCCCGGTCGAGGAGATCCCTGATGAAGACCCGAGTTTTTTTCGCTTTCCTGCTGATTCTGTCGCTCGGAGCACCACCCACCGCATCCGCCCAGGGTTCCGGAAGCCTGGCCGTCTCCGTGAAGGACAACTACGGCGCCCTCCCCGGGACCGCCGTCCGCCTGGTCAGTAAAGACGGACAGGCGACCTCCCGCGCGGTGACCGATGGAGCGGGTGTCGCCCGTTTCTCCTCCCTGGCCGCCGGGGAATACACCCTCAGGGCGAGCCTCGCCGGCTTCGCGGACACGGAGAAGACCGGCATCAACGTCGGAGCGACCGAGGAGAAGATCGACCTCGTCCTCACCCTGGCTCATTTCTCGACCACGGTCACGGTCAGCACCGCGAACCGTCGAGAGGAACTGCTGCTCGATGCCGCCGAATCCACCACCGTCATCGACCGGGTCGACATACTCGACACCGGGGCGAGAAACGCCAAGGATCTGCTCTCTGAACAGGCGGGTTCGGGTGTGCAGGTCAACGCGGGCGGCGGCCAGGGTCACGTCTCGTTGAACGGCATTCCGAACAGCGGCGTTCTGGTCATGATCGACGGCCGCCGTTATCTCGGCCGCGACGCCAACGGCAACTTCAACCTCGAAGACCTGCCCATCTCCGGCATCGAGCGCGTCGAAGTGGTCAAGGGCGCCGGTTCCGCGCTCTACGGGTCGGACGCCATGGGCGGCGTCATCAACTTCATCACCGGCAAGAGCAAGGACCCGGGCTTCAAGAACACCCTGAACCTGACCGGCGGGACATACAAGGACTACCGCGGCGAAGACAGCCTGAGCTACCGCGCCAACAAGGGCGGCTTCGCCCTGACCGGCGCCTACCGCACCTATGACGGCTTCGATCTTGAACCAGTGCCTTCGCGGCCCAATCCGCAGACCATCGGCCAGCCGGAGAGCAAGTGGAAGACGCTTTCCGCGAACGGCGACTATCGCGCCTCGGACAAAGTCGCGCTGCGCCTGATATCGGACTACTCGAACCGCGACATGGACAAGTACTTCTTCTCCGGCGCCACCCAGCTCTCAACCACGGTCTACAACTCGGTGCGTGGCCTCGAGCGGTACACCATCACTCCTGAGGTCGACATCACTCCCGGCAAAAACACGACCATCAATCTGGGCTATACCTACGGCCGCTACAACCGCGACGAAACCCAGCGTTACACCAACCGGCCGGCGAATCCGGTGGTGGTGGTCCCCCGGTGGACCGAATCGAACGACGAGATCAAGGGTCGACTGATGCAGGTCTGGCGGGCTTCGGGGCGCGAGAACCCATTGCAAATCGGGTTCGAACACCGGAAGGAGCAGCTCTCCCGTTCCGGCCTCACCGGTTGCCTCACCGGACAGGCCTGCTTGAAGAAGCGCACGCTCAACGTCGTCTGGGCGCAACAGGAGTTGAACCTCACGGAGGACCTCAAGGTTACCGGCGGCTTCCGCTACGACGATTCGAGCGACTACGGCACCCAGACCAGCCCGAAGTTCGCGGCGGTCTATTCCCTTCCCAAGAACCATCGCGTTCGCGCGAGCTACGGAAAAGGCTTCCGGGCTCCCTACTTCGGCGAGCTCTTTCTTGTCACCTTCGGCTTTCAGGGCAATCCCTTGCTGAGGCCGGAGAGTTCCGAGACCATCACCGGCGGTTGGGCGTACCTCGGACCGAAGGTCCAGGCCTCCGTGGACGGCTTCAAGGCAAAGGTGAAGAACGGCGTCACCTTCGGAGAGATCAACCCGAGCCTTTTCACTTATGTGAACCTGCGGAAATACGACGCGCTGGGAACCAACGTCAACTTCGCCCTCAACCTGCCCAAGGGCTTCACACCGTCCGCGTCCTACACCTACACCAAGCGCCAGGACGATCAGAAGCGCGAGATTGGCGGCTTCCCGGCGCATGCCGCCTTCGTGAAGCTGCTGTGGTCAAATCCGCGCCTGGGGATTCGCGCCAATATCCGCGGAAACATGAACGGCAAAGTGCCGGCCGCGGTCGGCGCCACGAGCTACACCCCGAAGTACAACCTCTGGTACGCCCAGGCGAGCAAGAGAATCACCACCAAGGGACAGTACTCGTTCAACCTCTTCGCGCAGGTGAACAACCTGACGGACAAGAGGAACATCTTCAACATCGGCCTCGATGGCCTCCCAAGGACCAGCGAAGTTCTGCCGGTCTGGGTCGCGCCGCGAACTTATCTCGCGGGCATCACCATCGACATGGACTGGACGCACTAAGAAATTCGAGGTCTGCCCATGAAACGTCTCCTCCTGAGCCTGGCGGTAGCCTGCCCGATCGCCGCCTTCGCTCAGGAACCGTCGAATCTTCCCATCGGCGACCCGGCCCGCCGCGACAAGACCGCCGCGGTGGTTCTGGACGGCATCAACGACGCGGCGACCGGTGAA
>JANLWV010000063.1:0-4035 GCA_031364765.1 Vicinamibacteria bacterium | reverse complement strand
ATCACAGGTGCGCGAAGGCGACCTCGTGGTTTCCACCCTCCGCCGGGCCTGCGGCGACTATTGCCGGCCCTGCCTGACCGGTGAGCAGGACATGTGCGTCACCGGAAACTTCGAGGAGCGCGGGATCGCGGGACTCCATGGCTTCATGTCCGAGGCCTACGCGGAGGACACGTTCTATCTGGTGAAGGTCCCTTCTCATCTGATGGAGGCCGCGACCCTGGCCGAGCCGCTTTCCATTGTCGAAAAGGGGATCGACCACGCGATGCGGATCCAATCGCGTTTCTCGTGGGAACCGAAAAAAGCCCTGGTCATGGGCGCGGGACCGGTGGGCATGCTGGGCGCCGCCGCCCTTCGCATGCGCGGTTATGAGGTCATCGTGGCCTCGCTCGAAGCCGAAGGCGGGCGCAAGGACAAGCTGCTCGCCGAAGTGGGCATTCGATACGTCTGCATCAAGACCACCCCCATCGCCGAAGTCACAAGGGGCGCCGAGGCCCAGGACATCGTGATCGACGCCAGCGGTTCCGAAATGGCGGTGCCTTCCGCGATCGAGGCTCTGGCGCCGGGTGGAATCTGCATTCTCGCCAGTGTCACGCGCGGGTCCAGACCGATCTCCCTGGATATCGCCGTCGTCAATCGCAATCTCGTCCTCGGGAATCGCGTGATCCTCGGTACCGTGAAGGCCGGACGACGTCATTTCGAAATGGCCGTGCGCGATCTTGAGACGATCGAAATGCGGCGGCCCGGCTGGCTCGCCAACCTCGTGACACGAAGGCTCCCGTTCGAGCAGGCGCTCACCGCCATGACGAGGGCGCCCGAGGAGATCAAGACCGTTCTCACGTTCGCGTAGGACCCGAGACTTCGGGTCGTCGGCGTTCACGTTGGGCCCGGGACTTCGGTTCGTTCACGCTCACGTTGGGTAACGGGACTTCGGACCGTCCACGTTGGGAGACGGGACTTCGGTTCGCTCACGTGGGAGTCAGAACTTCGGAGCGTTGGCGTCGGATCGAAGGCCCGTCGTCAACGTCAACGAACCGACAGACTCTCCCCGTCACCCCGGCGAATGCCGGGGGCCACTTCCCAGCTATCCGCCCCTTTCCTCAGGCCGAATCGTCGGGGCCGCCTCGACACGACAATGATCTACACCCACGTGCTCAATCGAGGCGGTCGAGGGGTCAGAAGCCCGATCGACAGGTTTGAAGAGCCCTCGCCCGTGGATATCCAGCGGAACTCGCATCGGATATCCGTTTGACACCAGCGACCCCGAGCCGTAGGGTTTCTGGTTCCAAAGACCTTGAAAAACCGTGGCCAATACAACGCAGCGTGCACGCTGCCAATATCCGGATCAACCGACCAGTACATCTCGTGTTCCGCGGGCCCATGGGCATCGCAGCAGAGCGACTTCCCCGGCGTTGCGCCCGTTTGAGGCCTCATGGACGCGGTTTCTGCCGAGGCCGGCCGCACGAAGATATGGGACATTGAGGGGCGCGAGCATGAGCTCAAAGAGACTTGGGCGGTGCAGCCGGTCGTACTTGCATTCGTCCGGCACTTCGGCTGACTCTTCTGCCGCGAGCAGGTGGCGCAGTTGCGCCACGAGGTCAGCAGAATCCACGCCCTCGGAGCCGAGCTCGTTGTCGTCGGGAACGGCACGAATCGCTTTGCGCGCGCGTTTGCGGACGATATCCAGCTCGACACTCCCCTCTACGTCGACCCAACTTGTGCCTCGTACCAGGCACTGAGCCTGAAGCGAGGCATCGCCCCCACCCTCGGCTCCTGGCGCACTTGGGCGAACATGTTCCGCGCGCTACGCGGCGGTGTCCGTGAGCGGCGCGTAGCGGTGATCCTGCGCTGGTGGCGACAATCGGTGCCGGTACTCATTCCAGGGGCTCAGGGTGACGCATGGCAGCTCGGCGGCGTGCTCATCGTGCTACCGGATGGACGCATTGCCTACCGGCACCATAGCACCATCTCCGGTGATCATCCGCGAACGAGCGAAGTCATGGCTGCGCTGGCAGGTTCCAAATGGCAGTTAGGCTTCACTTCGGCAGAGCAGCAAGAATGAAGGCCACCTTGGTCGACGAGGTCCACGTTTCTCGCCGTGGGTCCTCGCCGCTCGATCCGGTGTTAGGCGTCGCAAGCCACTACCTTCTCGCCACCGAGGCCCCATGGCTGAACTGAAGACGAAGCAGACCGAAGCAAGCGTTGATGAGTATCTCGATAGCATCGAGGATCCGCGACGCCGGGACGACTGCGCGGCGATATCCGCGCTCATGAAGAAAGTGACGAAGTGCAAGCCCAAGATGTGGGGGCCAAGCATCGTCGGCTTCGGCAGTTACCACTACAGGTACGAGACTGGGCACGAGGGCGACGCATGCCTCGCCGGCTTCTCGTCTAGGAAGCCGGAGATCGTTGTCTACATCGCAGATGGCTTTGAATCCCGCGAGAGACTCCTGCAGCAACTTGGCAAGCACAGAACGGGCAAGGTTTGCGTCTACATCAAGAGACTTTCAGACATAGACGTCGCGGTTCTTGAGAAACTCGTCAAAGCGTCGGTGGTCGAGATGCGAAAACGATACTCACCTCGGGAGACGTCGAACTCCACACCGGAGGGTCGGACCCCATGACGTTCAAGGTGTCCGACCCGAGCGCCGAGCACCTTCGCGGTCTCTGGTCCGAACTTGGTGCCGTGCTCACCGGTCGACCCGACGGGTCAGGCATGAGTACCCGTTGAGGAACCGCCCCCTTGGCTCAGAGGGAAGACGCGAAGCATGCCTATCAAGATTGGCGAAGTAGAAGCGCTCTTCCGGTACCCGGTGAAGTCCATGAGCGGCGAACTTCTCGAGGTCGCCGAGCTGGGCTGGCATGGTCTTGACGGCGACCGGCGCCTGGCCTTCCGTCGGACCGACGATCGCGGCGGTTTCCCCTGGCTGAGCGCCTCCAAGCTTCCGGAGCTGATTCTCTTTGCTCCACTGCGGCTCGGACCCGCCGTCGAGGGAAACCTGCCGACGCACGTTCGCACGCCAGAAGGAGTGGCGCTGGATGTTTTCGGCCAGGAATTGGCGACGGAGGTCGGTCGCCGCCATCGCTCACCGGTCCAGATGATGCACCTCAACCGTGGCATCTTCGACGAAGCGAGCATCTCCGCAATTACTTCCGCCACGGTCGGCGAAATCGGGAGGCTCGCGGCGCAGAGCCCGGACGTCCGAAGATTCCGACCGAACATCCTGATTGCCTCACTGCGATCAGTCCCCTTCGAGGAGGACGAATGGGTGGGAGGCGTCCTTTCGTTCGGAGAGGGCAACGAGGCCGCGGCCATCGGCATCACCATGCGCGACGAGCGCTGCTCGATGGTGAACTTCGACCCTGGCTCGGCACGCACCAACGCCGAGGTGCTGAAGGCCATTGTTCGGGTGAGGGACAACAAGGCCGGGGTCTACGGCACCGTCACTCGACGGGGGCGCCTCGCGGTAGGGCAGCCCATACTCTTCGAGCCGGCGGCCCAGCATCGGGAGAGCCTGTGAATCGACGGGCAATCTCATGCGAGCCGCCCAACAAACTGCATGAACCTGACGAGGGAACCTCCCTCGATAAAGTAGACATTTCTCCCGGCCCGCCGCCAGCCCGGCTAGCCCTGGGGCAGAAGCTTCATCAGGAAGAGCATCGGCCAGCCGAGGTACTTTTCGGCCCGCGGGGCCCGCTCCACCAGATCCTGGCCCACCGCGTGTTCGGAAAGCTCGCCTATGCGCAGACCTGCGCCGAGCGCGCCCATCACGTAGTCGGAGATCTGATTCGCGACGCTTTGCGGCCGGACTTCGTCGCCCGTCCGGGGATCGCGAAATCTGGCCTGCACGCCTTTCAGCATCATCGCGGGGTGCATGACCGAGACCACGATGAAACCGTCGGCGCGGCAGACTCGATGAAGTTCACCGAAGAACGTCGTGAGGTCCTGAACGTGGTCGACCACCAGGCACGATAGGACCCGGTCGAACGACTGAGGCTCGAAAGGCAGGGGGCCCGAAGCGTCCTGGTGAATGAAGC
>JANLWV010000517.1:0-5064 GCA_031364765.1 Vicinamibacteria bacterium | reverse complement strand
CATCTTCAGCGCGCCGTCGTGATGGGCGATCATCAAGGTCAGAAACAGACGGTCGAAGTCGGCGCTCTTCAGGGTCGCGAGCCTGGCCATGTCGGCGGGGGATGCCATGCCGGCCATGGTGCCCTTCATATCCATTCCGCGATGCAACGAAGGCTCGGGCACGCTCTCGCCGCGTTCGCGCAGCCAGTTCTGCATGAAGGCGATCTCGTCGGCTTGAGAGGCCTTGATCCGGCCCGCGACCGCCACCAGTTCAGGCAGGTTCGTGCGGTCCTTCACCAGATCGGCCATCTGCACGGCCTGGTCGTGGTGATGGATCATGTCGCGCATGAAGGTGACATCATCAGCGGTGTAGCGCGTGTCGGCGAGCTTGACCGCCTGCTGTGCCGTCAGCTTCGTGGTCTTCTGTCCCGGCGCGCCCGGCTGAACAATGGGAACCTCCTGCATGGCAAAGGCACTCGAAGCGGGCAGCATCACCATGGCGCCCGAAGCAATGAGCGAGCGCAGTGCGGTAGCGATGCGGTAATGGTTCATACGCGATTCTCCCTTTTTTTGAACGCGGCTGATGATAGATCATCGCCTTTTCGCGTTTCCGCCGGGTTCTCGAGACAACCCATCCCGTCATCAAGCCCGTTGACCGCTCACGTCATCCGTGCGAGCCGAGTCCCAAGCCAGTCAATTCGGATGGGCCACCTTCGATCGAGAACCGCAGGGTCGCGGAAACGCCACAGTCTATGGCGTGCCGGGTGTTCGGAACTCGTCGCGGGGAAACAGATCGAAGTTGGTCGCGTGCTCGGGAATGTAGCCGATGGGCGTGCGCGGCCGGAGTCGGCTCAGCAGGCGGCCAGCGTCGCGGACGCCGGTTGGCCCAAGGTACGACGCGACTGCGGGCGAATCCAGCCTGGCCATCCAGGTGGCGGGGTCGAACCTGATGGGCTCGTTGCTGCCGATCAGGATGTCTTCGGTTCCGACCACGTAGCGCACGGCACGCGTGAACGCGGAATAGACGCGGGACGTAGGCGCCCACGTGCAGATCACGCCGCCCGGCTTCAGGCGCGCCGCCACCTGCTGGAAGAACTCCGCCGAGTAGAGGTTCCCTGCGGAGGAGACGTCCGGCAGCAGGGCGTCGGCCTCGATGAGGTCGTAGCGCCTCTCGTCGCGCGCAAGCGCGTTGCGGCCGTCCGCGACCACGATGCGCACACGCGGGTCGGCCAGGAATCGCCGCAGATCCTTCAGGTCCTTCAGGTCCTCACGTTCCCCCAGGCGACGCAACAGGCGCGGCTGCGGGCCAGAGATCTCAAACACCGTGATCGAGCGCGTCTCCTCGCGGCTGCCGGCCGCCCAGGCGGTGTTCGCCGAACCAAGGCCGATGATCGCCACGTCCAATGGCGCTGGATGCACGACCGCGGGGGCTGCGCCCAGCGCGTTGTGGACGCCGCTGAAGGGGAGCCAGCTGTGGCTCTTACCTCCCACGAAAACACCCCACGTCGACCCGCGCGGGAGGATCGCGGATACGCTCGTCGCGTCCTCCTCGACGAGCGCATTTTTGTCGGCAGAGCCATGGATGCGGAGCCACAGGGCGCGCTGAGAGGGCAAGAAAACGGCGAGCACGAGGAGCCCGAGAAGGGCCGCAGGGAACGGCGTGCGTGGGCCGAAGTGCCGCACTCCCACGGCGGCGAAAAAGGCGCCTCCAAGCATCAGCAGACGCAGCGTGCCCGTGGTGCCGAACCAGGACAGCGCGAGCAGGCCGACCGCCAGACTGCCCAGGACGCAGCCGAGGATGTTCGCAGCCTGCAGGAGACCCACTTTGCGCCCGCTGGTGCGCGGGTCATCCTGGACGGCGCGCTGGAGCACCGGGAAGGAGAAGCCCATGAGAACGGTAGGCAGCCCATACAGAACGAGCGGGAGCCAGAAGTACAGCCGTGCGAACGACGCGAGGTCCAGGCCCGGAGCACCGGGGGCGAAATCGCCGGGAGTCTTCCAGTAATCCCAGTACCAGTCGAGCGGAAAGCGATCCGTAGGCCAGACGGCCAGCAACACCACCGCGACACCGGTGTAGACGAGCAACGCGCACTGGCAGAGGAGGAACGTCCTCAGCGGATGACGAAGACGGGAGACGAAGGGTGCTCCGGCGAGGCAACCCGCGGCCGAACCCATGAGGTACAACGCGAGCATGGTGCCGAAGGTGAACGCGTTCGCCTTGACCGCCACATCGAGCATGCGGAACCACAGGATCTCGAGCGAGAGCGCACAGAAGCCGGAGAGAGCGTAAAGGCCCATCCACAGCGCGAAGGACTGGGTTGGTCCCTGTGCGGACGAAGGTGCCGGCGCCTCGGCACTGGGGCTCTCGTCCGCGGCTCGGCGAAGCCAGCAGTAGAGTGTGACGGCGAGGAGCCCCGCCGCCACGTTGGCCGCCGCCGCCCACAGGATCGCCCCGCGCACACCGAAGAAGCGGATGAGCAGCCAGGGCGTCGCCAAGGCACCTGCCGCCGCGCCGAGCAGATTGATGCCGTAGAGCACGCCGATAGTGCGCCCGGCCGTGTGTACATCGCCCACCGTCGCGCGCACCAGAAACGGGAGCGAGGTTCCCATGAGGAGTGTGGGAATGGCGAGCGCTACGAAGTGCATGACTCCCGCGGAGATGGGCGATGCGTAGAGCCATGGCGCGCGGCTGTACAGCACGTCGTAGTAGAGCCAGGCGCTCACGGCTCCGAACGCGCCGATGCCCAGCTCCACCAGCGAAAAGGTGAGGAGAGCGTGCCGCGGCGTGAGCCGCAGGCTCACGCGTCCGCCGAGGTGGCTGCCCGCGCCAAGTCCAGCCATGAAGGCGGCAACGATCATGGCAATCGAGTAGATCCCGACGCCGCTTTGCAGGGCGAGGATGCGCTGCCACGCGACTTGGTACACGAGGCCGGCCGCCCCGCTGAGGAGGAATGCCGCGGCCGCGAGTACGAGCGGCGCTTTTCTCCCGTGCGGTGGCTCACCGCGGGACGTGCTCACGAGTCGCGGCTCTCGCCGAGGACGCACACGCCCCTCGGCCACTCACGATCCCGCACAGGTTTGGCGATGACGAGGAGGATCATTGTCTGACGCTAGGGCGTCGATGCAGTCCGCCGGCGCATCGGACACGCTCCACGGCACTGGCCTCTCCGACGTACATGGGCACTCTCCCTGATCAGGTTTCTGACTTTCCCTTTGCCATCGGCGCCACCGGCCGATCAGCGCCGCTCCGCAGCGAGAGGCGCGCGAATGGCACGGCCGGGCCGGGCTGCGGTTAGGTTGCCGTGATCGACCACGATCTGGCCGCCCACGATCACGTAGGGGATGCCCGCCGAAGGGCGAGTGGGGTCTTCGTACGTGGACTGATCGATCACGGTCGCCGGATCGAAAACTGTGAGGTCGGCGTCGGCGCCCACCTTGAGGCGGCCCTTGTTCACCATCGCCGGTGTGCGCCGCTCGAGGCGACGCGCCGGATCGAGGGTCATCCGGCGCAGAGCGTCCATCAATGGCACCACCTTGTCCTCGCGGACATATTTGCCCAGCACTTTCGCGAACGTGCCCGACGTGCGCGGGTGCCCGCGGCCGTTCTCGATGAATCCGTCGCTCGCGACCATGGCCAGCGGACTGGCGATGGCGGCACGGGTCTGCTCCTCCGATCGCCCATGGATGATCACCGTCCCCCCGGCCGCGCGGGCCTTACCGAAGGTGGCGCGGGTGAGGCGCTCGCCGGTTGACACGAGTTGGTGCAATCCGAAACGCGCATCCGGCCAGGTTTGCCAATCGTCGAACAGCGCCGACTGGATCTCCGTCATGCCCGCACCGTACGGATACGCTTCCGTCGTCACGTCCTGCCCGGAATCGCCCGCGCCCTTGATCGCCTTCAGAAACGCGTCGATTTCAGTGTCGCCGGACGAGTTGACGTGGACAATGTGCAGGGCAGCGTGGGCCGCGCCGGCCGCGGCAATGGTTTCCTGCAGTCCCTTAAGCCCGCCGCGCATGTGGATGTGGACCGAGACGCCACCAAGGGCCGCCACCCGGAACATGCGTTCGATCTCCGCCATGGGCGCGCCCGGGGTGTAGGCGCTGCCGAATCCCATGGCCACCGCGCCTTCATTCAACCCCTCGCGCAAGATCGCCTCCATGGCCGCCATCTGGGCATCGGTGGCTGTCCCGCTCCCGCCGATCCCCGCCGGCAACAGGCCCTTGCCGGGGTCCCCGAGCACCTTCATCCGCGCCGGGATGTGCCCCACCGAAACGCCGTAGTTCACGATCTGGCCGGGGTTGCGCGCGGCGTACCAGGCCCCGACGTCGCCCGTGCCCACCTCGAGTTCGAACGCCGAGGTCACGCCGTCGCGCACCATCAGGCGATACGCCTCCTCCCGCTGGCCGTGCTCGTGGAGGTCGATGAAACCGGGCGCCACGACATGGCGGGACGCATCGATCACCTGGACACCGATGAGCGGCGTCTCCGACACGGCCTCGATCCTGGCGCCCCTGATCCCGACGTGGCGGACGGCGTCGAGCCCCGATTCGGGATCGAGGACGCGTCCGTTGGCGATCACGAGATCATAGGGGGCCGTCTGTCCACTCGCGGTCGCCGCGAGGGTGACGCAGAGGGTGGTGAGGGCCAGGGCGTGGGGGCGGATCATGGTCAACGGATTGTAGGTGAGCGAAGTGCCCGAGCCGCAACCGCGCCCCGGCAGGCTCGTTGGTTGGCGCTCCGGAGAAACCCTTCGTCACGTCAATCCCTCCCGCCGCGCAGGCTGCGCCGCCCCGCGGGTAGTCCCGCGCGGTCCGTGGCGGGGGCTACGCTGCTTCGTCTCCCCCGTAGCCTTGGCTGCCTGAGCTCTCCTCCTCGTTACCGAGCGCCTGAAGGCGGAGCACCCGGCTCTTCCAGTGCGGCGGGCCGCGGTCTGGCGAGCGGCGCGGTATGCCCGAGCCAGTCACGTCGGCTGCCGCCGGTGACCGGTGAACTGAGTCATCGATGGCCCTACCTTCTGCCGGAGCGAACGCCTCGCCCGCTCCAACTACCGCGGCTGCCCTCAGATCAAGGTCGCCGCCGAGTTC
>JANLWV010000471.1:0-1977 GCA_031364765.1 Vicinamibacteria bacterium | reverse complement strand
AGGAGAGGCACCCCGGCGCCGCCTGACGGGATCACCGTTGTCGACATCGCCTCACTCTACGCTCGGCGGGGGTTCGGACTTCAGAACCTTCGTCTCGACACCACAACCTTGTCGTTGGGAGCCAACAAGACATCCTGGACCTTCCCTTTGCGGATGGACTTGATGTCGATCTGCAGGCAAACGTCCTGGGTGGCTCCGTCACAAGGTCCGAATCCTGAGAGATCCACGCCTTCCGATTTCTTGCGAATGATCCGCACTTTGGACGATGCAAACTTCGAAAGCCCGCCGGATTCGGCGATCACGCCAAGAAGGGTGAGATCGTTTTCGACCGCGATGCGGCCTGGCCGCCCGATTTCGCCGTCCACCGTCACGTAATACTTGGGGCCGGCCGTCACCACATCTCCGTTCCTCAGCACCAGCTCCGCATTGATCCGATCCGCCTCGGTCATGCCGGACGTGTTGCCCAGACGAAACCGAACCGATTTCTCGCCATTTGGAAATGTGCCGTCCGTCCGTTGCACCAGCACTTCCCCCGAGGCATTCGCCCGAAAACCGCCGGACTCGATCAACAAATCGATGAGGCGTGTGTTGCCGCGCAGGGCGCGTCGGCCCGGGCTCACCACTTCTCCCAGAACCAGCGCGAACTGAGAGGCGAACTCGCGCACCCGGACTTCGACCCGGGGGTTCACGAGAAAATCCCGGGCCAGCCCCTCCGTGATGAACTTTTGGATCTCGGCCACCGTCTTCCCGGCGACCTCGATGTCTCCCAGCAACGGCATGGCGAAGCGACCGTCGGGCTGAACCGTGGTGCTTCTTGAAATGTCGCCCTGGTCCAGCACGGAGACCTCGAGGACATCTCCCGGGCCGACCACATACGGCGTGACCCCGCCTGCGGAAGGCGCGCTCGGAACCTGATCTTGAGCGAGACGGTCCAAGCCCTGGCATGGCCCGCCCAGGATTGCGCAGATCAGAAACATCGAAAAGACGCCTACCATGTCGATTGAACCTGCCGGCCGGATTTTCCGAAGAAACCGAGGCCGAGCTGCAGGGTAAGCGCGCGACTCCGGATGTCGAAACGGTAGAGATTCGAGTTTCTACGTTCGGAGGTGTAGTCAAATCTCAGGTACGCCCACTCGGTCACGCTCCGGGTCAGCCCGATGGACCATTGCCGGATTCTGTCCTTCCTCAAGACCAGCGCGCCCGACGTTTCACTGACCTGCGGGCTTGCCTTGTAGCTGTTCGATTGAAGGCCCACACTTCCCCGCAGGAAAACCTCGAACGGCAGCCGCTTATTCAGATCGGCGCGGAAGGAGTCGGCGACGTAGAAGCCATTTTGGGCGTAAGCCGAGAGATAAAGATTCCGATCCGCGCCCACTCCGATGGTTGTGTCCTCCGAAATTTCGCGCAAGAGTTGCGCCCCAAAGGCGAGGTCTTTGTAGTCCTGTCCGCCGACGCCGGCGTTCGGATTTTTCTGGGTGCGGTATCCCAACAGAATCCTGCCCGTCATCAAAGCCGCGATATCGCCCTCGACCGCGACACCGTAAGAGTAACCGCGGCCTTCAACCTGCTTCCGTTCTCTCTGGGCCGGAGTGTCAAGCACCGCGAAGAGCAAACCCAGAAAGCGGCTCTCGCCCAGGCCCCGGCGGAGAGAGCCGTTGAGCGAACGTGTGTCGTAGTCGTAAAAGGCCCGCTCGCCGAATCGAAAAGGCTCATCCTCCGGCACACGGCCGTAGCGGACGGCGGTCTTGCCCACGCTCACGTCGACCTGGGTGTCGGCGACATAATCGATTCTGACGCCGACGCCGAGGCTATTTCGACGAAACTGTTGGAGCGATGTGTCGATGACCCGGTTCAGGCCGATTCCGTACTCTCTTCCCGGGTCGAACTCGTCGGTCACCAGTACACCCTTGTAAAATGGGTTGGCGGCTTTTATCGAGCCAAAGGAAGCGACCGGCTGGTCGAGACCGATGTCGAAAA
>JANLWV010000447.1:0-3436 GCA_031364765.1 Vicinamibacteria bacterium | reverse complement strand
CTGAAGTACGACGTCTGGTACCGGCCCGAGAGTGCGACCGCGTTCACGAAACTCCGCGAGGTTCTCGACCAGCCCGTCTTCACTTGGGACACCGCGACGGTGCCGTCGGGCCGGTACGTGTTCCGGGTGATCGCGCGCGATCAGGCCTCGAACCCCGAGGGTCGCGGCCTGTCGTACGAGAAGGACACCGAGGCCTTCGATGTCGACAACGAGCCGCCCTCGATCAACGCGACGATCAGCGGTGGGCTCGTCAGGGTGGTGGTGACCGATGCGATCAACGCCATCCGCAAGGCCGAGTGGGCCAAGGAAGCCGGCACGTGGTCCGACCTGACCCCCACCGACGGCGTCGCCGACTCCCGCGAAGAAACCTTCGAGTTCCGCCTCGACGCCGCAACCCCCGTCGCGATCGTGATCCGGGCCACGGACGCGTTTGGCAACGTGGCGCTGACCCGAGTGCCGGTGGCCAGGAAATAGCCGACGGCGCAGGCAACGCTTCGACGCCGACCAGCCCAGGGCAAGGAAGGACGCAGACGATGACCACGATCTCGACAAAAGACGGCACACGGATTTACTACAAAGACTGGGGCGCCGGACCGTCCGTGGTGTTGAGCCACGGCTGGCCCCTCAGCGCGGACAGCTGGGAGGCCCAGATGATGTTTCTGGCCTCGAACGGCTATCGCTGTATTGCCCATGACCGTCGCGGCCATGGGCGGTCGAGCCAGCCCTGGAAGGGCAACGACATGGACACGTTTGCCGACGACCTCAAGGAGCTCATCGAAGCGCTGGACCTGAAGGACGTAGCCCTGATCGGTTTCTCCATGGGCGGCGGCGAAGTCGCCCGCTACATCGGCCGCCACGGAACCAAGCGGCTCGTCAAGGCGGCGCTTATCGCGGCCGTCCCGCCGTTGATGTTGAAAACGCCGGCCAATCCCGGCGGTCTGCCGATGGACGTGTTCGACGGCATGCGAAAAGCCGCCCTCGCGGACCGCTCCCAGCTCTACAAGGACATCGCGAACGGCCCGTTCTTCGGGGCCAACCGTCCCGGCGCCAAGGTGTCCCAGGGCGTGATCGATTCGTTCTGGCTCCAGGGAATGCGGGCCGGTCACAAGAACACCTACGACTGCATCAAGGCGTTCTCCGAGACGGACTTCACCGAAGACCTCAAGAAGTTCGACGTGCCCACGCTGATTGTCCACGGCGACGACGACCAGGTCGTGCCGATCGGCGCCTCGGCTCTTCTCTCGTCGAAGCTGATCCAGAACGCGACCCTCAAGATCTACCCGGGCGCCCCGCACGGCCTCGCGGACACTCACAAGGACCAGCTCAACGCCGACCTGCTGGCGTTTCTGAAGAGCTGAGGTGCATTTGTCGGGGAGCGACGATCCGTTCGCCGCTACCTTGGATCTCGAGTCCACGGTGGCTCGCCTCATGTTCAAGTGATCGCGGGCTCGGCTTCGTTCACGTTCACGCAGCTTCGGCAACCCTTCGGATCGTTCGCGCCGTGACCGGGACATCGGTTCGTTGACGTCCGCGCCTGGCGTCAAGACATCGTGTCGTTCGCGTTTGGTCTAACCGTCCCGTGCGTCGCGTCCCCTGGTCGCCATCCCGTTCGGGGCCCCGCCGCCCGCGGGGGCGCCCGCCTCGGCGAGCGCCAATGACTGACTCCCAATGTCGTCGCACAGGGCCCGGACTCGATCGGTCAGCGAGCGCAGCTCGGTGGGCCTCTCCGCCGAGCGCGCGCGGAGAGAGGCGATGTGGAGGGCCAACATTTTGAGCATCTCTATCCGGCGGTTGCGTTCAACCTTGGCCTCTTCGATCCGGCCCGAGAGCCCGCGGATGAGTTCAAGCTGCTTCTCCAGGAGCGCCCGCATGGGCGCCGATTCGTCGCCTTTGCCTTTGGCCGCGGCGAGCGCAGCGATCTTGTCGGCGAGACGCTCTTCCTCTCCGGGCTCCAGGTTCCGCGCCAGCTCGGCGATCTCTCGATCGGCGTGCTCGATCGACGCCAGGAGCTGCCGTGCCGCGACCGCCGCCTCAGCTCCGAGCGTCCTCAAGGGTCCGGACAGCTCGCCGGCGTGGCGCAGGATCGATTGGAGCTGATCGTGCGGCGTGCCTTCGCGCCGGCCCTGTTCCACGCGAGATGCGGGCGCCAGGACGGCCGAGATGTGCGGCCGGCTCCAGAAGCTCACGCGGCTTGGCGCGACCGACATCAGGACGCGATGGATGTCTGCCGGGCCGAGCCCCTTGCGGCGGAGCTCGCTCAGGGCGCGAGCCCGAAGGATGGGCCACCAGATGGCCAGGATGAGCGTGGCCGCGCCCATCAAGTAGGCCAGGGCCCGCGTGTTGACGTAGCGGAGGCGGGAGCCGGCGATCATCAGCCCCCAGAAGGCGAGGAACAGGAAACAGCCGCCGCCCAGCCACCACCGGAGATGACGCAAAGAGGAGGGCAGCCGGTCCCATACGTTCCCGCGACGCCTTAGGGCCCTCGGATACCAGAAGGGCCACCAGGCCGGTTCTCGCCATATGGCGCCCTGGGCCTGCGCGAGCGAGAAGCCCTCGCCCCGCACGCGCATCACGCCGAAGAGGTAGAAGAACGCGAAGACGCCGGCCACCACGAGCAGGACCGGCAGCGGGGGGCGCGTCAGCCAGAAGAGGAGCATGTACAGCGTTACGAACGCCGCGGCGGGGATGCCTTTGCTCTCCGCGCCCTGCAGGGCGTCCGGGAGCTGGCTCTCCTCCACCGCGCCCAGGGCGAGTTTCAGCGAGCGCGCGTCCGGCCACCGCGTGGCCGGGTCCTTGCCCAGGCAGCGCTCCACCGCCTGCACGGTGGAATCGCTCAGCGTGGTGGCAAGCGATCGCAAAGGCGGCGGGTCCTGGGTCAAATGCTTCTTCAGGACGTCCGCGGCGGTACTGCCTTCGAACGGCAATCGGCCCGCGAGCATCGCGTAGGCCATCACCCCCAGCGAGTAGATGTCGCTGCGTCCGTCGATGTCGGCGCGGCCGGCGGCCTGCTCCGGCGACATGTAATGGGGAGTTCCCACGACGCTGCCGGCCCTGGTCATGGTCTCGCCCTTGCCGAGGGCCTTGGCCACGCCGAAGTCGGTCAGCAGGGCGCGGCCGGACTCGTCCTCGAGAAGGACGTTGTCGGGCTTGATGTCGCGGTGGACGATCCCCTGGCGGTGCGCGTGATCGAGGGCGTCGGCGATCTCGGCCAGGACGCGACGACCCTCGTCCTCGGGCAGCTTCCCGTCGCGGCGGAGGCGAGCCGCGAGGGATTCCCCGCGCACGTACCCCATGACGAAGTAGGGCATCCCCGCAACCTCGCCGAAGGCATGGAGGGGGACGATGTTCGGGTGAGACAACCTGGCCGCCGTCTTCGCCTCGCGGCGGAGCCGGTCGTAGATCTCCCGCGCGCCCTCGTCGGTCTTGACCACCTTGA
>JANLWV010000436.1:0-1928 GCA_031364765.1 Vicinamibacteria bacterium | reverse complement strand
CGACGGAACCATTACGGATGTTCCCGGCATCAAAGTCGGCAGTGTCACGCTCACCGACAAGCCGACGGGATGCACCGTCATCCTCGCGGAGGGTCCTCCAAGCGCCACCGGAGTACGCCAGGGCGCGACTCCCGGGGTGTCGCAGCGCGGCGGTGCGCCCGCCACGCGTGAGACCGACCTGATGGATCCGATGAACCACGTCGACAGAGCGAATGCGATTGTGCTTTCGGGCGGCAGCGCCTACGGCCTTGACGCCGCGTCGGGAACGATGAAGTGGCTTGAGGAGCAGAACATCGGCTGGCCGGTTGGGGCCTCGGGCGTCGTTCCCATTGTGGGCGGGGCCTCCCTGTTCGATCTGGCGTTCGACAATAAGCCGAAGATCCGGCCAGGCGCGGATTGCGGGTACAAGGCGGCGGCCGCTGCCACGACCATGCCAGTGGCGATGGGAACGGTGGGGGCGGGCGCTGGCGCAACCGTGGGTAAGTTCGGAGGCCAGGGCCGCCGCTCCATGAAGGGGGGGCTCGGCAGCGCGTCCATCAAGCTGCCGAACGGCCTTGTGGTCGGCGCGATCGTGGCTGTGAACTCGAGCGGCGACATCATCGATCCGTCCACGGGCAAGGTGGTGGCGGGCACGCTCAATCCAGACGACACGTTCGCGGACGCGCGCGTTCTTCTTCGCACCGGGGCCACACGGTCGCGTTCCCGCCCCGCCGAAAACACAACCATCGGGCTCGTCGCGACGAACGCGAGGCTGACCAAAGTCGAGATCACCAAAGTCGCGCAAATGGCGGACGACGGCTACGCTCGCGCGATCAATCCGGCCCACACGATGGGTGACGGCGACACCATCTTCGCCCTGGCCACCGGCCTGTGGGACGGCGAGGCGAACCCTACGTTGATTGGCGCCCTTGCCGCCGAGGTGATGGCCGACGCGCTTCTCGCCGCCGTGCGCGAGGCGACAGGTGCGGGTGGCGTGAAGGCGGTGCGGGATCTGAAGCCTCCCGCGGGGAAGTAGCCGGCGATCGAATCCGCTTGAGAAGGAGTCGTGGCTACGGCGTGAAGTTCTCGCGCGCTTCTTGAACGATCCTGACGTACTCGCGGGCGCGCACCGTCACGGCGGTCGCGAGGGTGGCCCAGTCCTCTTCCAGCATGGCCTTGGAGTCGATGAGGTCGCTTCCCACTCCGAGCGCGAACGAGCCCGCCTTGATGAAATCCGCCGCGTTCTTCAAGGACACGCCGCCCGAGGGCATGAGGGCAATCTGGGGGAAGGGCGCGTTGAGCGCCCTGATGTAGGACGGGCCCCCGACCGCTCCGCAGGGGAAGATCTTCACCACATCGGCGCCCGCGGCCCAGGCATTGACCACTTCGGTGGGAGTGAGGGCCCCGGCCATGACCGCGACCGAATAGCGGCGGCACATCTCGATGGTTTGGACGTTCAGGGCGGGGCTCACGATGAACCGCGCGCCCGCCAGGATGCAGGCGCGTGCGGTCTCGGGGTCAAGAACCGTTCCCGCGCCCACCACCGCCGACTGTTCCCGCTTGCGGACGGCCTCGATGATGGAGAGGGCGCCGGGCACGGTCATGGTGATCTCCAGAATGGGAACACCCCCTGCTTCAACGGCGGCGATCACGCGAATGGCCTCGTCTTTCGTTTCGGCCCGGATCACGGGAACCAGACCGGCCCCGGAGATGCGCATCAGGACTTCACTCTTTTCCATTCGATCCTCCTTCGGTGTTACGGGGTCGACTTTCGGCACGTTTGCCGCGAGACGCGGGCCGTCCCGCCCTTCATGACCCGGCCTCAATTGTGGCCCATGGCCCGCCAGAAAGCCAGAGACCAGGCCTGGGGCGAACGAATCGCCTCCGCTTAACGTTTACGAAACCGCCAGAACTTCGGTTCGTTCACGTTCCGCCAAGACACCGATCGT
>JANLWV010000337.1:0-3071 GCA_031364765.1 Vicinamibacteria bacterium | reverse complement strand
GCGGCTCCGCGGGCGCGGGGCGCGGCTGGGCCATGCTGATGGAGGCTCTTTCGGCCGGCCGGGGTCTGTCGCTCCCCGCCCAATCGGCGGGCGGAATGAAACGGATCGCCCGTGTCGTCACCGCGTACGCGCAGGTGCGACGACAGTTCGGCACGCCCATCGCGCGGTTCGAAGGCATCAAGGAAAAGATTTCGTCGATTCTCGTGAGCGCCTACCTCAGCGACGCCGCCCGTATCTTCGTCGCGGGCGCGGTTATGGAGGGCCAGCGCCCGTCCGTCATCTCCGCGGTCTCGAAGTTTGAGCTGACGGAGATGACCCGGCGCGCGGTTTTGGACGCCATGGACGTTCTCGGAGGCGCGGCCCTTTGCCGCGGTCCCAGGAACCCTTTGCTCATGGCTCTTGAAGGCTCGGCCATTCAGATCACGGTCGAGGGGGCGAACATCCTCACCCGCACCCTGATCATCTTCGGGCAAGGCGTCCTGCGCGGCCACCCGCACGCCCTCAAGGATTTGAGGGCGATCGAGAGTGGACTCGTCCCGACCGCGGCCCTTCAGATCTATCGGCACGTCCTTTTCTCGACCTGGACCCTGTGTCGTCTGGCCTTGGCCGAGATCACGCGGGGGGTTCTGGCCGGCCCTGCGGCCAGGAGGGGACCCCTCCACTCCGAGAAACGCCGGCTCTCCTGGGCCACTCTGCGTTTCGCCGCCCTCGCCGACCTCACCCTTCTCGTCAATGGCCCCGCCCTCAAGCGCAAGGGCCACGCGAGCGGGCGTCTCGCCGATGTGCTCTCCTCCATCTTCCTCGGAATGTGCGCGGTGCGGCGAGCCTTTCACGAAGGACGGACGGAGAAGGATCCTCTGGTGCGAGCGTCGGTCGAATCCTGTCTCGCTCGCGCCGACGACGCGTTCATAGCACTCCTGCGCGAATTCGATACGCCGATTCTGGGCCCTCTCCTGCGCGGCCCCGCCTTGTGGTGGGCACGGATCAACCCGCTGACCCGAGGTCCTTCGGACGCGGATCTCGATGCCGTGGTTGCGGCTCACTCGCAGCCGGGAAGGACCCGTGACGTTCTGACCGCGGGGATCTCCCTTGGCTCGCCGCACGACCCGCTTACCAGTCTCGACGCCGCTTTTTTGGCCGGGGCGGACGCGGCGCCGATCGAGAAGCGGATGGCCACGGCAAGGCAGGAAGGACGGTCCGACGCCGACACGCTGCAGGAACATCCGGATTCGGACATCGGAGAGGCCCATAGAAAGTCGGTGATCAGTAGCGACGAAGCGGTGGCTGTGGCCACGGCCCGCAAACTGGCGCGGGAGGCGGTCGAAGTAGACGACTTCGAAACCGGAGAACTCTTCCAGACCATGCAGAACGCGCGGGGCCGTGCGAGTCGGGAACCGGTTTGAACCTCGGGACCGTCTACGGTTTCGCCGTGGGCCTGCTGGTGGTCGTGAACCTCGTTGTCCTCTTTCGACTTCGCAGTTTCAGTCTGCGCTTTCCCACGTTGCGTGAGTGGGACGGGCCGATGCCCAAGGCCTGGCCAAAGGTCAGTGCGATCGTTCGGGACGAGCGTTTTTTGTACAAACGGCGGCGCTTTTGCCCCAGAGGTTCGACCACCACGGGGCTACCTCGACTTTCGTGAGGGCCTTCGCGGTCTTTGTACAGATGTCAAAGACGATCAGAGCCTGCGACAGGACGGCACCGATCCTGCTTACCTCCTGAGTGAACTCGGCTCCTGATCCGGGGGAGAAGGAGGACCTATGGCAGAAGAGATGGAGAACCTCGATCGTCGTCGAAGCACCGTTGCCGGATCTCACCGTTTCAGGCTATCCGCCTACGCCGCAGTGATTGCGGGCGCTCTCGTTGCCGCAATGTCGGCGACCCATGCCCAGGAACCTGCTGGAGGCGAGCCTCAAGCAACGCCCGCACGGACGATTGCGCCTACGCCCCGGCTGGTTCCTACGCCGGGGGTGGCGCCAACACCGCGAACGATTCCCACACCGAGAACGGTACCAACGCCGAGAGGTGTGCCCACGCCGCGACGGATGCCCACGCCGAGAATCATGCCCACACCGGGACTGTTGCCGACGCCGGGGGTTTTGCCCACAATCGAGATGCTGCCCAGGCCGGGGGCATTGCCCACAATCAAGATGTTGCCCACGCCGGGACCCCTGCCCACGCTCAGGTCGCCGGCCACGCCCTCCCCGACCGTGTCGCCCTTGGTTGAAGCAGACGCATGAAGTATCAGGTTGTTCTGCAGCCTTCCGGGGAAGATATCGCGGTTTCGGTGCCCGGTCTGCCCGGCTGTTGGTCGCGAGGCGGAACCGAAGCGGAGGCGCTTGAGAACATCACCTCTGTGATCCAGGAGTATCTGGCGGTGGTGAAGGAACTCACCAGGGGTCACGACGTGCGTGAGGTTGAGGTAGCGGTGTAGGTCGGTAGTCCCGGCTTCGCCGGGAGGACGGTAGAGCGGGACGGGGCGAGGGCGGTGCTATCTTCCAAGCGTCATGACTCAGGCCCTTCAGGACATCTACGCCCCGCAGAACAGGTGTTTTGGTTGCGGGCCTGCCAATGAGAAAGGCCTGCGGATCAAGAGTTTCGTGGATGGCGATTTCATCGTCGCGACGTTTGCGCCAGAGCCCTATCACGAGGCTTGGGAGGGCGTCGTGAACGGCGGAATCATCGGTTGCCTGTTCGACTGCCATAGCAACTGGGCGGCCGCGTATCACCTCATGAAGAAGGCGGGTACAAACGAACTCCCGCCTACCGTGACTGGCGACTTTCACGTCAAGCTCAAGCGGCCGACGCCGTCCAAAGGGCCGCTCATCGTAAAAGCGAAGGTCGTCGAGTCGACCGAGGATCGCGCCACGGTCGAAGCCACGATCGAAATCGACGGTGTTGTCACGTCCACGTGCCGAGGTCTTTTCGTCGCAGTGAAGCCGGGGCATCCGGCCTATCACCGCTGGTAGCGGCAAGGCTCGCGGGATTGCCGCGGGCTATCGCAAGAACGGCACACTTCAAGCGCCCTCGCGAATCCGGCTCCTGACCCGAGATGGAGCGGGGCCGGGCGCTGG
>JANLWV010000268.1:0-8644 GCA_031364765.1 Vicinamibacteria bacterium | reverse complement strand
TCGGCGCCGGTCGTCCCGGCTCCCGGGAAGGCCTGGGTATAGGTCTCGCCCGAGCCATTGGGGAATCCGCGGTTGAAGCTCGCGAGCGAAGCAAACAAGTAGTTGCCCGAGAAGTTGCCGGGGAAGAAGTTCTTGATCTTGTCGAAGTTCACATCAAAGCCGGCCTTCAACGAATGCGCGCCGCGAATGAGGCTGACGGTGTCAGCGAACTGCACCCGGTTGATCGTCGTCTCACGCGGACTGAAGTTGTTGCGCCCGATGACGAGAATAGTGGCGCCGCCCTGGCGGACTGTCGCCTCTGGGTTTGCGCTGTTGGCAAGGCCAGGTTCGGAGTCCTTCGCGTACTGGATCCGGAACTCGTTGAAGAACTTCGAGCTGAAGACCGAGGCCAGCGAGAGATTCGCCGTGCGCGTTCGCACCAGGCTGTTGCCCGTGTGTTCGACGGAGTTGGTCACGCCGCTGTTTTCGTTGTTGATGCCGGTGAAGTTCTGGTGGTTGTAGCGCACGGTGAGCCGGTTCTTCTGGTTGAGCTGGTAGTCGAGCTTGGCGAGGAAAACGTTCTGGTCGCGGGCGAGCTGATAGCTGTCCGCCTTCGACCTGATCGTTGCGAGGCCGGCCTGAGTATCAGCGTCGGTGGGCAGGCCCGACGGTATCGTCGGAATGACGTCGTTGGGGATCTTCCGCCGCTGCGCGTCGTAGGACAGGAAGAAGAACGCCTTGTCCTTCTTGATCGGGCCGCCGAGCGACGCCCCGAACTGGTGAATCCGCAGCGGCGAACGGACGCGGATCGGCAAGGCGGTCTTGTTCGCATAGTTGTTGGCGTTGAGGCCTTTGTCTTCGAAGAACTCGAAGGCGGAGCCGTGGAAGGCGTTCGTTCCCGATTTGGTGACCACGTTGATCACCGCGCCGCCGGCACGTCCGTACTCGGCCGAGTAGGCGTTCCGGTTCACCTGGAACTCCTGCACGGCGTCCTGGCTGAACTGGTAGGGCGCGCGGCCCGACCCGGTGCGGCCGAGCGTCTGGCCGAAGAACGTGTTGTTGTTGTCGGCGCCGTCGATGACGAGGCTGTTGAGAGTGCCGCGTTGGCCGGCAAAGCTGATGTCTCCCCCGCGGACGTCGCGCGTGACCCCGGGGGTGGTCAGTGCGAAATCGATGAAGTTGCGGCCATTCACCGGCAGGTTGGCCACCGCCGTGCTGCCCACCGTCGAAGACTGCTGGGATCGCGTCGATTCGATCACCGGGGCTTCGGCGGTGACGGTGACTTCTTCTTGCTGCCCTGAGACCTTCATCGCAACATCGATGACGAGTGTCTGTCCGATGGTGAGGGTGAGATTCGGCCGCCTGGTCGTCGCGAAGCCGAAGAGGGTTGCCGTCACTTCATAGGCGCCGACGGGCAGCAGCGGGGCGCGATACAGGCCCGCACTATCGGTCACGGTGTCGCGCGACACGCCTGTGGCAACGTTCCTGATGGTCATATTGACGCCGGGCATGATCGCGCCCGATTGATCCGTCACCGTCCCTTCAATGGAGCCGCCCGAGGACTGTGACTGCGCGAGGGTGGAACCCGGCGCAAGCACAACGGCAAGACCCACGGCGAGCAACAGGCGGGTGAAGCTTCTAAACATTTTCTTTCTCTCCTCTGACGGCGTCTCGCGCGCAGGGCAGCGCAACCGCCACCGAGCGGCGCGGCAGTTTAGGCTGGGTGCGGGGGCGGCAGCGCGGTAAGCCAGGAACATCGGCGTAAACTTCTTCGGTGGCAAATGAAGTGACTGGGTTCGCGAAGCGTATTCGACCGGGCCGTGGCTGTCAACGAGGAGGCGCCCGCGCCATGATCATCAGGACGAGCCGCACGCGGGGCCGCCTCGCGCTCTTCGGCTTGGCCAGCCATTGCCGAAGACCGGACGCCAGCTGCGGGCCGTAGGATCCAGCTTTGCCTCTGTCCCGGCCCCGCGCTTCGCTGATCTACAACCCGAATGCCGGAAGGCGGAGGCACGCCGAGACCCTTGAGGCCCTTCGCGCCGCCCTCGGAACGACGTACGAACTTGCCATAACGCCCACCCAGGCGCCGAAGGAAGCGATCAGCCTGGCCCGTGAAGCAGCCCTCAAGGGCGAGTCCGCGGTTTTTGCCTGGGGCGGTGACGGCACGGTCAGGGAGGTGGTGGAGGGCATCCTCGGAACCCCGGTGATTCTGGGCGTCCTTCCGGGAGGGACCTTCAATGTCGTGGCCCTCGCCCTGGGCCTGCCCAAAGACCCGGTGAAAGCGGCGGCGGCGCTTGCGACGGCGACGCCTGGTTACCGGGACGTGGGCCTGATCGAATCCACTCCGTTTCTCATGCAGGCGACCGCTGGTCTCGATGGCTTCATCATGAGCGAGCTTCGCCCCGACATGAAGGCGCGCTTCGGTTTTGCCGGCGTCGCGGTCGACGGTCTTCGCGCGTTTTCAAAGTACCGCTTCCGACCGTTCGAAGTCGAAGTGGACGGCGAGGTTCACGAAGTCACGGGAGCGGCGTTCGTGAACATGAGCGAGTACGCGGGACGGTACCAGTACGTCCCCGGTGGTCGATGGGACGACGGCAAGGCTTCAGCACTCCTCTACACCGGGACGACGCATCTGTCCGCCCTGCTTTTCGCCATCAGCCTCGGCCTGGGCCGCCACCATCTTCGTCGCGACGTGAAGATCAAGGAGGCGGCGCACATGACCATCCGCAAGGGGCCGTGGATTCACCTGCAGACAGACGGAGATCCGTGGCTCGGAGCATTGCCCGCGACGTGCCGGCTGGCCAAGGAGCAAATCCAGATCCTGATTCCGACTCGCTAGGGCCGGCCCCAAAGCGGAGCCGAAGGGCCCTCGGGTGGCTTCGGCTTCGCTCAGCCACCGCTGCTTACCGAAACTTCGCAGGCCACGAGGTTTTCGAATGTTTCGCGCCGCCTTATGAGACGCGGCCGGCCGGCTTCGAGGAGAACCTCCGCGGCGCGGGGGCGGAAGTTGTAGTTCGATGCCATCGAGAAGCTGTAAGCACCGGCGTCGAGGATGGCCAGGAGGTCTCCTTCGCTCGGTTCCTGAATTTCCCGATCCTTCGCGAAGAAGTCCCCGCTCTCGCAGACCGGCCCCACGATGTCGGCGATCACCATAGGCGCGCCTTCGCGGGCGGAGAGATTCACGATCCGGTGGTACGCGGAATAAAGAGACGGCCGAAGCAGATCGTTCATCCCGGCGTCCGTGATCACAAAAAGTCTTGAGTTGTTGGTCTTGATCGCGATGACCCGGGTCAGAAGAGCGCCTGACGCCGCGATCAGCGAACGGCCCGGTTCGAGGAGAAGCTTGAGGCCCAGGCCCTGGATCTGGGGCAGGACGAGGGCGGCGAGTTCGAAAGGCGTGGGCGCGCCCGCGCCGTCGTAGTCCACCCCCAGCCCTCCGCCTATATCGATGGTTCGAAGCGCGAAACCCTCGGCGAGAAGCGAACGCGAAAGAGAAACGAGGGCGCGAACGGCCTCGGTCGCAGGGCCCAGGTCCAGTAACTGCGATCCGATGTGGCACTGCACACCGGTCACCTCAAGCCCCGCCAGCGACCGCGCGATACCCAAAATCCGCGCCGCCTCTTCAATGGGAACGCCGAACTTGCTGTCGCGCAGGCCGGTCGAGATGTACGGATGCGACAACGGGTCGACATTGGGATTGACCCGCAGGGTGATGAAGGCGCGCACACCGCGGGACGAGGCCAGCGCCCCTAAACGGCGAAGTTCTGATTCGCTCTCGACGTTGAACTCGCCGATGCCCGCATCGAGCCCGAGCGACAGCTCATCATCCGTCTTCCCCACCCCGGAGAACACGATGTCCTCAGGTTTGAAACCCGCGCGAACGGCTTGCTTGAGCTCGCCGCCCGACACGATGTCGGCGCCCGCGCCGAGCCGCACGAAGATCTTCAGAAGCTCGACCGACGAGTTCGCCTTGAGGGCGTAGCAGGTCCGGTGCGACACTTTGGCGAAGGCGGATTCATAGTCCCGGTACGCCGATTCGATCCGCTCCCTCGAGTAGGCGAAGAGCGGCGTCTTGAATTCACGCGCCAGCGCCTCGGCGCCTTCCCCGATCCAGGTTCTCTGATTCACCGCGCCCAGCGCTTCCGGTCGCGGACGATGGTGGCCGCTATGCCCGAGAGCCCGACGATGCCGACCAGATTCGGGAAAATCTGGAGGCTGTTCATCAGATCGCCCCAGTTCCATACCAGATCCACCTTGCTCGTCGCCCCAATGACCACCAGCGCGCAGTAGGTCCACCGATAGGGCAAAACCACCTTCGGACCGAAGATGTACTCCAGCGACTGTTCCCCGTAGTACGACCACCCCACGAGGGTGGTGTAGCCGAAGAGAAAGACGCACACCGTCACCACCGACCCCCCGATGCCGGGCATGGCCGCCTCGAAGGCGCCCGCCACCGCCGCCGCGCCGGTGAGTTGGCGCTCGCCCACCGGAGACTTCCAGACCCCGGTCACCAGGATCGACAGGGCGCTGATCGAGCTGGTCACGAAAGAGACGATGAAGACCTCCATGATGGCGTTCAGACCCTGCTGGAAGGGATCCTTGCTGCGAGCCGCGCCGTAGACAACGCCCGCCGTGCCGTAGCCCGCTTCGTTCGCATAGATCCCGCGGGCAATCCCGTATCTCATGGCGATCATGATCCCGACGCCGGCCGTGCCGCCCAGAGCCGCATCGGGGGTGAACGCGCCGCGCACCACCATCAACAGGACGGCCGGGATCTGGCCAATGTGGGTGAGAAGAACCAGCGCTCCGCCCGCGAGGTAGAGCAGGACCTTGAGCGGCGCCAGCTTCTCGAGCGCGCGGCCAATGGATTTCACGCCGCCGATGATGGCGATCAGGGCCAGAATCGCGAGGCCGATTCCGGTGGCGAGCTTCGGCACGTGCCACTGCGAGTTCATCACATCGGCGATGGAGTTCGGCTGGGTAAAGGGAGTGGTCGTGAGGGCTGCCACTCCGGCCACCAGCGCATAGATCCAGCCGAGCCTCGGCATTTTCAGGCCGTCGGCCAGATAGATCATCGGTCCGGCCAGGAGACGGCCCTCGCCCGCCCGGCGGTAGTAGACCCCCAGAACGGCTTCGGTGAACTTCACCGCCATGGCGATGAGGCCCCAGGCCCAGATCCAGAATAGAGCGCCCGGCCCACCGGTGACGATGGCGGTAGCCACGCCCGCGATATTGCCGGTTCCTATCGTGGCCCCGAGTGCGGTCATAAAGGTTTGGAAAGGCGAAAGAGCGCCTTTCGCTTTGGCCTCGTCCGCGCCGAAAAACGCCCGGACCGCGGCGCCGAACGAGACGAACTGCACGAAGCCGAGGCGGAGGGTCAGGAAAATCCCCACCGCGAAGAGCAGAGCGATCGTCCACGGACCAAAAACGAGATCACTCGCGCGCCCGATCGGCCCGGCGAACGTTCGGTTCAGGTCGTCAATGAGAGTCGTGATTCCGGTCATGAAGGCCAGTGCCCCTCCGGGCGGGAGCGTGTTTGCGAAGCGTGCCCGAGAGGGCGAAGACTAGATATGCGGAAAGTTCCGCGATGCTAACATCGAGCAAAGACGGCACATCCCCGTCTTTGCAAGAGAAGCTTCATGCCGCCCTTCACTAATAGCCCAGGCACAAACAACGCGAGTCGCAACAGGTAAAGCATGTCCGACCAGATCCAGGATCTCATCGCGAAGAAGAACTTCCCCAAGGCCGTCGAAACCCTGCGGGCCCAGACTCAGGCCAAGCCCCACGACCGCCGCCTGCGCCTTCAGCTGGCGGACGTCTACGTGATGGCCGGGAGAGAACGCGACGCCATTCCGGTCCTGATGACCCTGGCCGATCAGGAGGCGGGCGACGGTTTTGCCGCGAAGGCCATCGCCATCCTGAAGCGCATCGAGAAGATCGAGCCCGGCCGTCGAGACGTGGAAGACCGCCTGGCCAAGCTGATCCAGGACAAGAGCCGGCGCACCGGTACGATCCCCCGGCCGACGCTGCCCAAGACCTCGTCGTCGGGGATGAACTTCGGCTTCGAGGAGATCGATTCGTCGAGCGATATCCAGCTTGGCGTGTCGACGCCCGCGCCCCCGCTTCCCTCGCCTCCCCCGGCTCCCTCGCGGCCCGAAACCGCCCCCGAGCCTTCGTTCGATCCCCTGTCCGCGGTCGACGCTATGCCCGAGGCCGCCCTGCCTCCTCCCTCGATAGTGGCGTCTCCGGCCGACGACCTGGTGGCTGAATTCGACGACTCTTTTGCGGTCGAGCCTGAAGAGCCAGAGCCATCGAAGTCCCAGGGCCTCTCCAGCGTTCTGTTCGACGGCTTCTCTGCCGAAGAACTCCTGGCCGTCATGCGGGGCCTTGAACTGGTCTCCTTCGAGGCCGGCGACGTGATCGTGGCCGAAGGCGCCGCGGGCGATTCGATGTTCATTCTCACCTCCGGCAAGGTGAAGGCTTACGTCAACACGCCCAAGGGCCGGTCGATGAAGGTCCAGGAGTTCGAGGAGGGAGACTTCTTCGGCGAGATTTCGGTGCTCACCGGGAAGCCCCGCACGGCCACCCTCACCGCGGCGATGGACACCGACTGCCTTGAACTGAACCGCGCCACGCTGGACGAGATCACGAAAACCCATCCGGGCGTCCGCGAAGTGCTGAAGAAGTTCCAGAAAGAGCGCGCGTTGTCGACGGTTCAGGCCATCATGGCCGATAAGGAATAGACGCGGCGACAGGACATATCAACGCCGAGACCATGGCCTTCGAAATCATTACGGCTGAAGACATCACGGCCGTGGGCCGTGGCGGCGAACTGCGGGTCAAGCCCGGGACCGTCATCACCGACTGGGCGAGAGAGATCGCCCACAGTCGCGGGGTCAAGATCATCGAGACCGATGGAGCCTCCCGCCTTTCCCTGGCCCTGGGCTGCGACCATGGCGGCTTCCCCCTGAAGGAAGCGCTCAAGGCCCGCCTTCAGGAAGCGTATGTGGTGCGCGATGTCGGGGCCCACGGCGTCGATGCGGTCGACTACCCCGACTTTGCGGCCGCGGTGGGACGGCTTGTCGCCTCCTCGCAATGCGACTTTGGAATCATGATCGACGCGGCGGGCATCGGCTCGGCGATCGCCGCCAACAAAATCCGCGGGGTGCGCGCGGCCATGTGCAACGACGAGGCCGCGGCGCGCAATGCTCGCGAACACAACGACGCCAATGTGATGACGCTGGGCGCGAAACTCGTCGACGCCACGAAAGGGCTCGCCCTGGTCCACCTCTTTGTATCCTCAAAGTGCGTCGAAGATCGGCACAAGCGCCGGGTGGCCAAAATTGTGGCCCTGGAACGAAACTGAAGGCAGAGGAGTGAAGGTGGCTCACCCGCAACAGGCTCTTGTCGAAACCGTGGTCCGAGCGGTGCTGGCCGCCCTCGACGCGCGGCCGAACGCCGTCTTTGAAGGGGCCTGCGCCTGTCACAACGTCAGCGATGGCTGCTGCCCTGATCGCATGTCCTCGTTCGCTCTGGCCGGGGTCGACCGCTTCGGCCTGCGCGCGGACCCAAGCGTCTATCCGCATGGTGTGGCGAGCCTGATCGACCACACCCTGCTCAAGCCGGAGGCCACGCGGAGCGACATCGCCCGTCTGTGCGAAGAGGCGCGCGAGTACGGCTTCGCCACCGTCTGCGTCAATCCGACCTGGGTTCACTTCTGCGAACAGGCCCTGCGCGGGGCCAGCGCGCGGGTGTGCACGGTGGTCGGCTTCCCGCTCGGCGCGACCCTGCCCGAAGTCAAAGCCCTGGAAGCGCGGCGGGTGATCGAGGCGGGCGCGTCGGAAGTCGATATGGTCCTGAACATCGGCGCCTTGAAGTCGAACCTGTTCCCTCTCGTGCACGAGGACATCGAGGCGGTCACGTCGGTGTGCCGCCGGTTGGGCGCGATCTCCAAAGTCATCATCGAGACGGCGCTTCTGAGCGACGAAGAAAAGGTGAAGGCGGCGGTTCTGGTTCGCGCCGGAGACGCCGACTTCATCAAGACCTCGACCGGCTTCGCTTCCGGTGGCGCCACCGTGGCCGACGTCGCGCTTTTGCGACGAGTGGTTGGCCCCGAGATGGGAGTCAAGGCCGCCGGCGGCGTGCGGGACCTCAAATCGGCCAAGGCCATGATCGACGCAGGAGCCGATCGCATTGGCGCCAGCGTCGGGGTCAAGATCGTGCGCGAGCTGACCTCGGGTCCGAGCGCCGCTCCGGGCTCAGGGGAAATCGCGAAGTACTGAACCGATCGGACGCCTCTCGTCCCCGTATTCCTCTTCGCTTCGCTGCGCTCCGATGAATGCCGCCGACCTCGAGCCCATCCCCGCCGGGGAGAAGACCCAGTCGTCGCTCGATCTATTCCTGATCTTCGCGGGCGCCAACGTGGTCGCCACCACGTTCATCACCGGGGCCACGGTGAAGGCGGGCTTGTCGTTTTCAAGCTCGATGGTGGCGGTGGCCGTCGGAAGCGTGATCGGGGCGCTGCTGGTGGCGCTTCTCGCGCCCGTGGGTTCCAAGTGGGGGGTGCCGTCCATCATCGCGTTGCGCGCACCTCTCGGCCGGCCGGGCGCCCAGGTGGTCGCCGTCGTTCTCTACCTCACGAACTTCGCGTGGATCGCCCTCAACA
>JANLWV010000026.1:0-6197 GCA_031364765.1 Vicinamibacteria bacterium | reverse complement strand
CAAGCCTTCAGGGTGACAAAACGCTACGACGCGCACGGCATTGCCCTGCGCGACGTGTCGCTTCACGTTCCGAAAGGCGAGTTCTGTTTTCTCACCGGACCGTCGGGTGCTGGGAAGACCACCCTGCTCCGGCTCATCCTGCGCGAGGAGCTGCCGACCGAAGGCCAGATTCTCGTCGGGGGCCGGAACGTCTCGGTGTTGCCGAAGCACAAGATTCCCGAGTTCCGGCGGACTCTGGGCGTCGTCTTTCAGGACTTCAAGCTTCTGAAGCTCAAGACCATTCTCGAAAACGTGGGGTTTGTCCTGCGCGTTTTGGGGGTGCCGGAAGAAGAGCGCAAGCGTCGCGCCTTCCTCGCCCTGCGTTCGGTGGGTCTCGAAGACAAACTCGACGCGTTCCCATTGCAGCTTTCCGGTGGCGAGCAGCAAAGAGTGGCGATTGCCCGCGCGCTCATCAACGAGCCCGAACTGGTTCTGGCCGACGAGCCCACGGGAAACCTCGACCCCGACCGGGCCGCCGAAGTGATGGCGCTCTTTGAACAGATGTGCGCGACCAAGGGCACGACCGTGCTGGTGGCGACCCACGATCGCGAAATGATCGAGCGGATGAAGAAGAGGGTGATCACCCTGGTGAAGGGTCAAGTCGCGGAAGTCTCGTCATAGATTAGCTAGGGGGGCCAGACACGAACCCGGCCCCCCTAGAACCCCCTGGGCTACGCTCGCCGATTCTTCATTGACGCTCAGATCACGCGAGTGAATCGCGTGATCTGACGAGGGTGTCGTCGGGCTCCGCCCATTGCGCCGCGTCGGGGGTCACACCGGGACCGCTCGCAAGGGTTCAGGCCTTGACCGGCTGGAAGGCGGGCGTGAGGTTTTGTGCCGCGAGCATGGCCTGAACCCGGGCGATGACCGCGTCGAGCGCGACATTGTTCTGAGCGCCCTCGGGAATGATGAGATCGGCGTACCGCTTCGAGGGCTCCACAAACTCGAGATGCATCAGGCGCACGCTTTCGAGGTACTGCTTCTCGACCGAATCGTAGCTGCGACCTCGCTCCTTCAGGTCCCGCCGCAGGCGCCGCAGGATCCGGACGTCCGCATCGGTGTCGATGAAGAGCTTGATGTCCATGATGCGGCGCAGCGACTCTTCCGCGAGCACGAGTATGCCCTCCAGGACGATCACAAGCCTTGGCCTTAGGGCGTCCGGGAGAACGATGCGGGCGTGGGTTCCGTAGTCGTAGATGAGGTGCGGCACCGGCCGCGACATCTTCAGCTCGCGCAGATCCTGCTCGAGCAGGCTGGTGTCGAAAGCGTGAGGGTGGTCGTAGTTCCAGCCCGAGCGCTCCTCCGGAGTGAGCGAGGAGTTGTCACGGTAGTACGCGTCCTGAGGGATGAGGAGACAGTTCTCCTCGCCGATGGATTCGACCAGTTTGCGCGCGAAGGAGGTTTTGCCCGACCCGGTGCCGCCGGCGACGCCAATGAGTATTGCCATGTGTCTGTGGCCGTTATTATGACGCTCCCATGTCCAAGGCGATCAAGTATGCGTTCGAGGAGGCGGTCTCCGGCCTCCTGCGTCGCCGGGTTCTGACCCTGGTTTCGGTCGCGACCATTGGAGCCTCGCTCGGTGTTTTTGGCCTCTTCTTCTCCGTGGCGCGGGCCGGACGTTCGCTCGTCGATTCGCTGGCCAGCAAGGTTCAGGTGGTTGTCTATCTCTCGCCGGAGCTGGGTGAGCAGGGTCGGGCCGCCCTGGTGGCCAGGATCAAGGGTCAGACGGTGGTGAAAAGCGTTGAGGAGCGAACCTCGGAGGAAGCGCTGACCCGATTCAAAGGACTTTTCCCCGACCTCGCGGCCATTCCGGAAGAGATCGGCGAGACGCCGTTTCCTCCCTCGATCGAGGTTTCCCTGAAGCCCGAACTCGCCAGCGCCCCGATTGTGTCGGACCTGATCGAGAGCTGGCGGAAGATCGCGGGTGTCGACGATGTCCACTACGACGCCATTCTGGTGAATCGATTGTCGGCGTTTGTGGGTCTGGTGAGAGGCCTCGCTCTGGTGCTCGGTCTGGTGCTGGCGGTGGCTTCCGGCTTCACCATCGCGAACGTCATTCGGCTTTCGGTTTACTCGCGCGAGGACGAGATTGAGATCATGCGCCTCGTCGGCGCCTCGAAGGGTTTCATCCGCGGTCCATTCCTCGTGGAGGGCTCGCTGTCGGGGGCCTTTGGCGGGTTTCTCGCAAGCGGCTTGCTCGCCCTGGTTCTGAAACGGGTGGTTGAGGCGATGCGCGGCGCGAACCTCGGCGCCACCCTGGCCCCGACCCTGGGCCTCATGGATGTGATCTCGCTCATCGGCATCGGCGCCGCGGTGGGTTTTCTGGGTAGTTTCGTCAGTCTCGGGAAACTGAGGGACTAGTGGCCTCTGATACAGGTCACTAGCTGCTAGGGCAAGGCGCCCCACTCGACTTATCCTTAAGTTCCTTGACCCACGCCGCTATCGGACCTTCGGTCGACCTCTCCGCGACCCCAAAACACTCTCCAGGCGACCGACCGGTCCCCCGCAAATCGGTCGCGCGCGAATATCTCGAGATGCTCGTCGGGGCGGTCATCCTGGCCCTCTTTGTTCGCGCCTTTATCTTCCAGGCGTTCAAGATCCCCACCGGGTCGATGGAGCCGAACCTTCTGATCGGCGATCATCTTCTGGTCGACAAGTTGATTTTCTCTCCGTCTCTTGGCGGGCTGGAGGATTTTCTTCTGGCCAAGCGACCGATCCGTCGCGGCGACGTGCTGGTCTTCAAGTTTCCTGAAGATCCCACCCGCGATTTTATCAAGAGGGTCATCGGCCTTCCCGGAGAGACCTTCGAGATTCAAGACAAACAGGTCTTGATCAACGGCCAGGCCCTGACCGAGTCGTACGCCCATTTTCTCGAGCCCCCCCTCAAGCGCACGGATCCCGACTATGGCCTCTACGGAGAGGACATCAAGGACAATCTCGGCCCGCAGAAGATAGGCGCCGGCCAGCTCATGATGATGGGCGACAACCGGGACAACAGCCGCGACAGCCGGTTCTGGGGAACCCTGTCCCTTACCCAGGTCAAGGGCCGTGCGGTGGTTGTCTACTGGTCCTACGAAGCCTCCCGGGAGGAATACCAGAGAGGCGCCTCCTTTCAATGGTTCAAGGACACATTTTCGGCCTTTGGTCGAACGCGCTGGTCGCGCTTCTTTCACGTGATCAGGTAGTCTGAAGAGGTTTCGAAAGGAAGTTTCCATGAAAACAAATCTCCAACCGCGCTCGACCGAACGCGGTGAAGGCCAGATTGGCAGCATCGTCATGCTGATCGTGCTCATCGCACTTGGCTGGGCGGCCGCCAGTATGGGGCCTATCTACTGGGCCAACTACCAGTTTGAGGACAGGCTTACCGCGATCGCCGGGAGCTTCCCTCCGAACCAAGAGGGCGACGTTCGCGCCAAAGCGGCGATAAAGAAGGCGGTTGAAGACTCTAACCTTGTTCCCTACCTCAATTCGGACACCTGCACCGTCTCCTCGCAAGGAGGTATTGGCGGCCTGAGAACGGTCTCTTGTACCTACACCCGGGAGTACAAGCTTTTCGGCTCGAGGAAGACCGTCACCTTCGAAAACTCGGTCTCCCGGCCGATGTTCTAGGCTTCCGGTTGACTCGTAGGCGCGAGTGCTTGATCGAATGATCATTCGCGCCTCCGAGACGTCTTGGACCCGCCCGCCCGCGTGCGAACGTGAGGGCGTCGGCGGGTCGTTTCTTTTATCTCCAATCCACGAAGAGGTCATAAGACACAGGAATTGGGCGCAGCTACCCAAAAGGCCGTGAAGGTCGGTATTTTCGGCGGCTCCGGCTATTCAGGCCGCGAACTCTCGCGTTGGCTTCGTCGCCATCCGCGAGCCACCGTCGAATTTTCGACCGGCTCCGCGGAGCCGCACCTTCCGCACGAAGAGGGCCTCTCGCGCCCCGCGGATGTCTACTTCCTTTGTCTGCCCCACGGCACGTCGGCGGGCTACGTCCAGAAACTCAAAGACCAACAGCCGGACGCGCTCATCGTCGACCTTTCTGGCGACTTCCGGTTGAAGACGAAGGAGAGCTACAACCACTGGTACGAGCGCGACCACGGCGCTCCCGCTCTGCTTTCCCAGGCGGTGTTCGGGCTCGTCGAGGTATTTCGGTCGGAACTTCTGGGCGCCCGCCTCATTTCGAACCCCGGGTGTTATGCCACGTCGGTTTTGCTGCCGCTTCTCCCTCTGATCAAGGGAGGACTGGTGGAGCCGGACGACATCATCGTGGACGCGAAGAGCGGCGCTTCCGGGGCGGGGCGGTCGCTGCGGGAAGAACTGCTCTTTTGCGAAGTCGAGGGCAACTTCTCCATCTATTCCCAGGGCCGCAGGCATCGGCACCTCGGGGAGATCGAGGAGACCATCGAGCGAAGCACGGGAGTCCGGCCGACCCTCACGTTCTCGCCGCACCTTCTTCCGGTGGAGCGGGGAATACTCTCGGCGATCTACGTTCGGACCCGCCGGCCCGTTGAAGAGTTGCGCTCCGCCCTTTCTTCCTACTACGCGGGCGCGCCTTTCGTGCGTGTCGTGGATCCGGCGCCGAAGCTCAAGGACGTGAATCACACGAACCTCTGTCTCATGTCGGCGCATGAGGGCGCGCCTGGCCGCGCGATCGTCATTTCAGCCCTCGACAATCTTGTGAAGGGGGCGGCCGGGCAGGCTATCCAGAACATGAACGTGGCGCTCGGTTTCGAGGAGACGGACGGGCTTCTTTGATGTCGCGAGCGAAACGCGTCTACAAAGTCGGGGGCCCGGCACTCGAGGACCCTCGACTGGCGGCTTCGCTCGCGAAGGAGGTCAGCGAGTTCGAGGGGGATATCGCCCTGGTCCACGGCGGCGGCCGTCAGGTGGAGCGGATGTTGCACCAGCTCGGCATTGAATCGAAGTTCATCGACGGTCGCCGGGAGACCTCTCCCGCCGCCATGGAGATCGTGGAGATGGTCCTCACCGGATCGATGAACCAGGCGCTCGTCTCCAGACTCTCGTCTGCCGGAGTCCCTTCTGTCGGGATCTCGGGTCGCGACGGAAGCCTGATGCGCGCAACGCTCGTTCCGGGCCTCGGTCAGGTGGGCTCTCCGGACCATGTGGATCCAAGGATCCTTGAGGCGCTGTGGGCCGCGAAGTTCGTTCCCGTGATTTCGCCGGTGTCGAACGGGCCTGCGGGTGAAGCTGTCAACGTCAACGCCGACGAAGCCGCGCAGTGGATCGCCCGCGAGATAGGAGCGGAAACGCTGGTTTTTCTCTCGGATGTCGATGGCGTGATGCTCGAAGGGGGAACCGTGACCCATTTGAACGAGGCGGACATCCAGGCCCGCCTCCACGACGGCTCGATCCACGGCGGCATGACCATGAAGGTACGGATGGCTCTCGATGCGGCGCGATCGGGAATTCCGACCGTGATCATTGCCGGCCGGGCGCGGCTCTCCGGCGGTTTTCCCGGCACCCGAATCTCTCTTTGATGAAAGTTGGCGGCACTTCCATGACTCAGGCGCTTCTCCCCCTCTACGACCGGGACATCACTCTGGTCCGCGGCAAGGGTTCGACCCTATGGACCAGCGACGATCGTCGTTTCCTCGACTTCTGCGCCGGCATCGCCGTGAACGGCCTCGGGTATGGGGACCGCGCGGTGGTGAAGGCGGTTCGCGATCAGGCGGGGAAGCTGATGCACATCTCAAACCTCTACCATTCCGAGCCGACGTCGCGCCTGGCTCAGCGTCTGGTGGCCCTGGCCTTTCCCTCGAAGGTTTTCTTCTCGAATTCGGGTAGCGAAGCCAACGAGGCCGCCATCAAGTTCGCACGTCGCGTCGGCAATGAGCAGGGCCGAACGGAACTCTTCGCCCTCGATCGGTCGTTCCACGGTCGAACCATGGGAGTCCTGTCTCTCACCTGGACCCCGAAGTACCGCGAGCCTTTCGCTCCGCTTCTTCCCGACACCGGTTTTCTGCCCTGGGGGGATCTCAACGCGATTTCCGAACGCGTAGGACCGCGTACGGCGGCGGTTCTCGTGGAGCCGGTTCAGGGCGAGGGCGGTCTCCGGCCCGCGTCGGCCGAATTCCTTCAGGGGCTGCGCCGGATCTGCACCGAACGCGGCGCCCTCCTGATCGTCGACGAGGTTCAGTGCGGCTTTGGCC
>JANLWV010000193.1:0-3072 GCA_031364765.1 Vicinamibacteria bacterium | reverse complement strand
TTCTCGGCCTGGCCTTGGTTCGACGCCACGACGATGCGCGCGCCGCTGTCCTTCAGGATGTAGAGAATCTGGTTCGGGGGAAGGGAGGGGTAGATGGTGACTACGGTGGCGCGGTTGCACAGGGTGGCGAGATCGCAGTAGGCCCACTCGGGCCGGTTCTCGCCGAGAATGCCCACCCGCTCGGCGGGTTTCAGGCCGAGACTCTCAAGACCGGCGGCCACCTCCTCGACCGCGAGTCGAAACTCGCCCGACGAAATCGGCGTCCAGACTCCGGCCTTCTTCACCTTGAGGTGATCCGGCTTCTGAAACTGGTCGACTGAGTTGTAGAAGATTTCGGCGAGGGTCTCGGTCACTTGTGTCCTGTCACGGGCGTTCTCCGCGGCGTCCGAGACGCTTCGTTTTAGGTCGGTGGGCGGAGGCGTCGAGACCGCCCAGGAAAAGATCCGTCACGGGCTCCGCCAGTTCAACGAGATTGTAGTGGGTCGGAGAGAGTATCCAGGAGGTGACAAGCTCGTCGAGGGCGCCGAAAAAGGACTGTACGACCAGGCTCCTCGGAATCTCCGGTCGGAAAACACCCGTCTTCTGCCCCTCTTCGATGACCTTGGAGAGCAGATCGAAGTAGCCGCGCAGTTCCTTGGACGAGATCCGCGCTAGAAGGGTCGACTGCCGAAGTTCGGTCTGGAAGAGGATCGCCACGTCCCGGCGTTCGCTCAGCGCGGCCAGGTGGTGGCGAGCAATGGCAAGCAGTCTCTGCCGAGGCGTGCGCGCGCTGGCAATCTCCTCCTTCGCCCGGGCCAGGTGCCTTTCCAGAACGTCGGCAAAAAGGGAGACGATGATGTCTTCCTTGTTCTTAAAGTACAGATAGATCGTGCCGTCCGCCACTCCGGCCGAACCGGCGATGTCGCTGATGCGGGCGGTGAAATAGCCCTTTTGAGCAAACACCGTCACCGCTGCGTCGAGAATCTGGCGCCTCTTGTCTCCTTCGGGTTTTCGAGCCATCCCTCGCCTTAGAATGCCAGAAGAAGGCATGAAGTTCCGCTATATCGCCATTGAGGGTGTGATCGGCGTCGGAAAAACCACCCTGGTGGAATCTCTGGCCGAACGCCTGGACGCCACCCAGGTCCTCGAAGAATGGGAAGAGAACCCGTTCCTCAAGCCCTTTTACGATGGCAAGGCGCACTCCGCCTTTCAGACCGAACTCTTCTTTCTGCTTTCGCGGTATCGGCAGCAGCGCGAACTCGTCCAGAGAAGGCTCTTCGCCGACACGCTGGTCGCCGACTACGTGTTCGAAAAGTGCCGCCTCTTCGCCTACCTCAATCTGGACGACTCCGATCTTCTGATCTTCGACAAGCTGTACGCCGCGCTGTCGGAGGGGCTGCCCAAACCCGACGTTGTGATCTATCTCCAGGCCCCCACGGACATGTTGATGAGGCGCATCCAGGCGCGGGGACGCCCCGAGGAACGGGGCCTAGAGCGCGACTACATCGCCGAGCTGGGTCAGGCTTACAACCACTACTACTTTCACTACGATGCAACGCCGCTTCTCGTGGTGAACACGGAAGACGTGGACTTTTCGAAGCGGCCCGAGGATGTGGATGACCTGCTGAAGCAGCTCCGGTCGCTGTCGGGAGGGACGCAGTACTACACCGCCCGGCCGCGGGGATAGGTCGCACGATCGAATGGAGGCTAATCTAGCCTTGGTGAAAGGGTCTGAGTTCGACGAAGCGCTTTTCTTTCGCGCCATCAGTCAAAGCGGCCTCCGCGCGCTCCTTATCGGCCGGCGGGCCCTGATCGCGCTCGGCATTCCGGTGATGACTGCGGACTACGACTTCTGGATCCACATCGACGACATCGAACGATTCAACGCAGGGGCGCTTCTGTTCGAGCTGATTCCGGACCGCACGCCTTTGGAGGCTCGGCGGTCGGGCCGCTACCGGCTGCAGAACGATGAACTCGTCGATGTGCTGGTGGCGCGAAGCGTGCCGGGGCCTGACGGGCCGCTCGTATTCGATGACGTTTGGAGCCGGAGAAACACGCTCACCAGCGACGATGGGGGCAGCAACATCTGCGTGCCCAGCCTGGAGGATCTGATCGCGTCGAAGCGCATTGGATCGCGACCAAAGGACGCGGAGGACGTTCGCCTCCTGCAGCAGCTGCGGAAGCAGCGTGAGGCCTTGTGAAGCCGCCTGTCCTTCGATCCCCCTCGGCGGACGAGCGGGCCTGGATCGCCGAACAGGCGGCACGGCGGCTGAGTCCGGAAGAGTTCCAGTCCTACGTCGAGGCCCCCGTGTCGGAGTGGGAGCGAGAGAACGCAGGGGCGCTGATCACGTGGTTCACGACGAGGTACAAGACACCCCTCGAACGCCTCGCCTACGCGCGGCGGGCGCAGGCGAGACACAGCGCTCGCCTGCGGAAGTAAAGCCCCTCTGCGCTTATCCTCCTGCGCCCCCCGACCTACAACGGCACGGCACCAGGCGTAGGTCCTCAAACGAGGGTTGGCGGCTTCAGAAGGAGACCCCTCTCGCGGGCCGAGAGAACCCGGTGCGCCCCGGGCGGAAGAACGCCAAGATGGAGCCCGCCGATCGCCACCCTCGACAGATCGCGAACCTTCAGGCCGACCGCGGACAACATCCGACGGACCTGCCGGTTTTTCCCCTCATTGATCCTGATCCGGAGCCGGGGGTTCTCGGAAAGGGTGTCAATCACGACAACCTCAGCCGGTCTTGTCGTCTCACCCTTCCCGATGTCCAGGCCCCCGCGCAAGGCGGCGAGGCCCTGCTCATCCGGGAGGCGATTGACCACGACCTCGTAGGTCTTGGGCACGTGACCGTCCGGGTTCGTCAACGCCTCACCCAACCGGTGATCGTCGGTGAAAATCAGCAAACCCGACGTGTCCTTGTCGAGTCGACCCTGCCTGGAGTTCCCCTGGGGCTGTTCGACAACATCGAGTACGACGAGGTCGCCATCCCGATTGAGCCCGGAGATGTTTTTGTGTTTCATTCCGATGGCGTCACCGAAGCCTGGAATGGCAAGGAGGAGTTTGGCTCCGCGCGTCTCGTCGCTCTGGTCGCG
>JANLWV010000191.1:0-6276 GCA_031364765.1 Vicinamibacteria bacterium | reverse complement strand
CAGAGCGGCCGCCCGTGGGGCCGCCAGTTGAACGTGAGGAGCGCCACCCGCATTACGACGACCATTCTGGCCGAGAAGCTCGGCGATCGCCGGGTGGAGACCTGGAACAACCTTGACCTGCGCCTGCAGAAGGAGTTTCATTTCAGCAAGGAAGCCAACGTGGCCGTCTTCGTCGACGCCCTCAACCTGTTGAACGGCAACGCCAACGAGAGCGTCGCCAGCCGCCTTGCCACATCCAGTAGCTTTGGCGTTCCGACCCGGTTCATCTTCCCGCGCCGGATCATGCTCGGGGCGAAAGTGCGGTTTTAGCCTCCGGTTCTTCGCCGGCGAGAAGGCCCCGCGGTGTTCCCTCGGGGCTTTCTTTGTCGCGCGACGGGCTGAGGTCCTCGCCAGCCTAATCGCGGCCGCGCTGAAGCCTCTTTGCGGCCGCCACTTCGCGCTGCGCTTCGGCCCCGCGCCCTTGGCGGTTGAACACGTCGGCCAGCACGAAGTGGCCGAGGGGCGCAATCTTTGGATCCGGTTTAGAGGCGAGCCCCTTGCGCGCCCATTCCTCGGCGCCTCCGAGGTCGCCGGAGTCGAGTAGCGCCTTCGCGAGGTAGAGGTGCCCGGTGCCGAAATCGGGCTGCAGCTCGACCGCCTTGCGAAAACGAGCCACGGCCTCTGAAAGACGACCCTGCCCCTGGAGCAGCTTCGCTAAGTTGAATGCGGCTCGATGCGCCTTGGCGTTAGCGGCCAGCTCGGTCTCGTAGGCGGCGATCGCTTTGTCGATCTCCCCACGCTCCTCGTAGACGAGCCCGAGATTGAAGTTCGCGGTATCGAGCCCGGGCTTCTTTTCGAGGGCCAGGCGCAGCGACTTCTCGGCCTCGTCAAACTGCTTTGCCTCGATCTGGCTCTCCCCCAGCTTCAGCCAGAAGCGATGCTCGTCGACCTTCCGCGTGAGCGCGCCCCTGATCACAACCTGGGCCTGGTCGGGATGCCCCTGCTGCATCAACAGATCGGCGAGTTGCCAAAGTACCCTGCCGTTGCGCGGATCCAGCTTCTGCGCCCGTTCGAAGCCGATGCGCGCCTCCTCCAGCCTGCCCGCGTCCTTGTAGGCGATAGCCAGGCTGAACAAGGCGCCTTGATGCTCGGGATCGAGCTTCAGTGCCTGTTTGTAGGAAGCGATGGCCTGGGTGGGCCGCTTGGCCTTCTTCTCGAAGTTGCCGAGCAGCATGTGAGCTTCGACGATCTCCGGGTCGGCCGTGATCGCCTCCTGGACCGTGGCGATCGCCTCGTCGAGGTGGCCTTCGGCCGACGCCCCGCTTGCCTGCTTCATGAGGATGTAGAGACCGATCTTGTCCTTCGGATCGCCGCGCGGACGATCCTCGAGATGGCGAGCACTCACGCTGCCGCCTATATAACCGAGGGCGGCGAGCCTTTCCTCGGCCTCGGCGTCGATGGTCTGCGGCCCTTTGGCGGCTTTCGTGTTGGTGTGGCGGGCGAGCTCGCGAGTGAGCGCACGGTCGATGGTGGCGAGCGTCGCCGCATCGTCCTTCGACTTGTCGACCAGCTCGCGTGGATCGAGCTGCAGGTCGTAGAGCTCGGGCCGCGGCGCTCGGATGTATTGAACGCGATCGTCCTGGAGCGAGATCAGTTCGCTCCAGCCATAGTGATAGCGCGGATACCAGCTCTCGGACTGCGCCATGAGCGACAACGGCTCGCCCCGGGCGAGCGGCATCAGGCTCACGCCCTGGACCTGCTTCGGTGCTCCGACCCGCAGCAACTCGAGAGCGGTGGGCATCAAGTCCACGATCCGGATCTGGTTGGGCACTTCGCGCGCCGGGACCCCCGGACCGGCGACGATCACCGGGATATGCGTGGCCGCGTCGTAGATGAAGAAGCCGTGGGTCGGCTCGCCATGCTCACCCAGCATCTCGCCATGGTCGCCCGTCACCATGACCAGGGTGTCCTTGAGTCGCCCCTCGACTTCCAGGGCATCGAGCAGCCGGCCGAGCTGTGCGTCCGCGGTCGCGATCTCGGCGTCGTACGCCCCGATCATGGTGGCCGGGAAGCGCGAGCGAAACGGCTCGGGAGCTTCGTAAGGCGTATGCGGATCGTAGAGGTGGACCCAGGCGAAGAAGGGCCGTTCGCCCTCGGCCGAAAGCCACGAGAGCGCCTGGTCCACGGTCTCGGAGCCCGGGCGTTGGATCACGTCCATGCCGGGCGCGTCGGCGAATTTCTCGAGATCGAAATCGTCGAAGAACTTCTCGAAGCCCTGCGCGATGCCCCAGCGATGATCGAGCACGAACGACGAGACGAAGCCACCGGTCCGGAAGCCCTGGTCGCGCAACGTTTCGGCCATGGTGGTTTGGTCTTCGCCGAGGTAGAAGCCGCCGTTGTCGCGCACGCCGTGCCAGGCGGGAAAGGTGCCGGTCATCAAGGAGGAATGCGCCGGCAAGGTCAGCGGCATCACGGTAGTGGCCCGGGCGAAGCGCAGACCGGAGCGCGCGAGGCCGTCGAGGCGCGGGGTCTGCGCCGCCGCGTAACCGTAGCTGCCCAGGTGATCTGCGCGCAGTGTGTCGATCGAGACCAGCAGCAGGTTTTTCGGTGCCTTCGCCGCGAACCAGGCCCGACTCCAGTCAGGCCGCGCGAGGAGGAAGCACGCACCCGCGAGGGCCGCGGCGAACAGGGATACAGAGGCGGCGCGGCGCGGAAGGGACGGGCTCCTTGATGGTTTCATTGCTTTGTGCCGCGTTCGGCCAATCGGGAGCGGGCGGGAGCGAAGCCGGGATCGAGCTCCAGAGCCTTGCGGAAGAAGGGCACAGCGTCGCTCTTCCTTTCGAGGCGCACGAGGGCAAGACCCAGGTTGTAGGCGTACTGAGCCTCGCGAGGGTCGCGCTTCACGGCTTCGCGGAAGGCTGTCTCCGCGTCGGCCATGCGATCGTTTGCTCCCAGGACCATGCCGAGGGAGTTCCAGAAGTCGGCCGGTCCCGGGTCGATCACCACCGCCTCACGCAGCAAACGAATCGCCTTCTCCGCGTCTCGGGCGTCGCGATACATTTCCCCGAGCTTCACGCGCAGGAGTGCGTCCTTAGGAGCGAGGGGCAAGGCCGCCTCGTAGGCGGCGATCGCTTCCCGCGGCTTGTCGAGGCGCCGAAGAAGTGTGCCTTCGGCCTCGAAGATGCGGGCGTCCCTGGGGCTTGCGGCCTGACCCTTCTTCAGGGTGGCCAGTGCCCGCCCTGTTTCGCCGAGGGCGGCGTAACAGTCCGCGAGACCGACGTAGGCCGCGCCGTAGGCGGGCAGACGCAAGAGGGCGGCATCGAAGTGGAGAGCCGCCTCGGCCGGCCGCCTCTGGTCATACAAGGCCCGGGCCAGGTAGTAGTGAACTTCGAAACTCTCGATTCCGCGCGCCACCAGTTTCTGAAATCGTGCGGCAGCGCCTGCGGGATCCTTTTCCCGGAGGCGAGTCAGCCCCTCACGCATCAGCGTGTTGACCGTCCGGTAGTCCTCGAGCTTGTCCTTCGGATCGGCGCCCGTCTTCACGGCGAGGCCAGCGCCTCCGGCACCGATGTAGCCCAGGGCCCCGAGCTGCTCGAGCATTTCGGGAGGAACCGCGGCGGCGGTCGTAGCCGATTGAGAAGACGCCTTCTCTGCGGCCAGCCGCCGGGTCAGGGCGCCCCGCAGTGCGGCGGCCTGGACGGGGGATGAGGCGATGAGGTTCCGGCTCTCGGCCGGGTCCTCCCGCAAATCGAAGAGCTCCGGGCGCGGCGCCAGGATGTACTTGAAGCGACCTTCGCGAAGCGCGCGCAGATCACTCCAGCCGAAGTGCAGCAGGGGCGTCAGGGACTCGGCGTACGTCGCCTCAGACGGAGGCTCTGGACCGCCGCGCAACGTGGCCGCGAGGCTGCGGCCGGTGAGATGGGCGGTGGCCGGCAGTCGTACGCCCAGAAGGTCCAGAACCGTGGGCACCAGATCGACGCTCCGCGCGGTTGCGCGCAGCTGTTGGCCGGGCGCAATCCCCGGACCACGGAGGAGCAGCGGAACCGCGAGCGTCGACTCGTAAACGAAGTAGCCGTGGACCGCCTCCCCGTGCTCACCGAGTCCCTCACCGTGGTCGGAGGTCACGACCAGAAGCGTTTCACTGCGGAGTCCCAGGCGGGTCAGGGTCGCGTCGAGGCGCCCCACCAACTCGTCGGACCAGGACACTTCTCCGTCGTACGGCCGATCCGCGTAGCGTGACGCGAAGGGCTCCGGCGGCTCGTACGGCTCGTGGGGATCGTAGAGATGGAGCCAGAGGAAGAGTCGCGAGCCCCGTTGGGCCTCGAGCCATGCCACCGCTTCCGCGGTCGGGATGTCTCCGCGTCGTTGAATGGTGTTTAGAAAGCGGGCGTCGTCGGTACCGACGTCGAAGTGATCCGAGAAGGTGTCGAAACCCCTGGCCAGTCCCGATTGCCTCGAGAGCACGATCGACGAGACGAAGCCGGCGGTGGCGAACCCTGCGGCCTTCAACTTTTCGGCGAGGGTGGGCACGTCCTCCCTCAGGGCCGGAGAAACGTTGTCTCGGATCCCGTGCTCGGCCGGATACAGACCCGAAAGAAGTGAGACGTGAGAGGGGCGGGTGAGAGGAACCTGCACGCTGGCATCGATGGCCCGGGCCCCGTCGCGCGCCAGCGCGTCGAGATGGGGCGTGTCCACCGAGCGGTTCCCGTAGGAGCCGAGGCGGTCGGCGCGAAGCGTGTCGATGGTCACCAGCACGAGGTGTCGGGCGGTGGGCGGCGGTGCGGCGCGGCAAGAAGCCAGCGCGAGTGCCACGAGTGGAATCAGGGAGCGGGTGAGCGGCGCCACGGGTTAGCGGCTGAGAGCTTGGCCGGAGGAAAGGAGGCGCTCGGCGCGCTCGCTGCGTTTCCGGGCTGGCACGCTATCCCGCCTGCTCGAGATCAGGATCACGTCGGTGGCTCCGTGGAACAGATCCCTCGACTCTCGTGCCACGCCCGGATATTACTCCCGCCCGGACGGGCCACCCCGAGGTCACGAGAGTGTGCGAAACTGGATTCGCGCTACCGGCTCGCCTCGCCAGAAAGCAAGACAACATGAGAAACACGAACGCCACTGCCCCAAGCGTGGCCATCCGCGCGTTGGCGTGCGCGTTCGTCCTGGCCGGCCTTTGGGCGCCGCCGCTGGAGGCCCAGACGGAATGGCCGACCAAACAGTGGCCGGTTTCGACACCAGACGCCGTCGGGCTGAATCCCGTGGCGCTCAGCAAGCTCGATGCCGAGATTGCCTCCGGCACGTATGGCTACGTCGACAGCATGCTGATCATCCGGCACGGCAAGGTCGTGTTCGATCGTTCATACCCACACGACTACGACCGCATCTACTCTGAGGAGGCCAGGAAGCCGGGCGCCCTCAATGCGCACGATCCCACCGGGCCCTATAACTACTTCAATCCGTGGTGGCATCCTTTCTACCGGCGCAGCGATCTTCATTCACTGCAGTCGGTGACCAAGACCGTGACCTCGGTGGTGATAGGGGTCGCCACCGCGCGCAAGGAGTTTCCCTCGCTGGACACGCCGGTGCTGAAGTTCTTCGACCCGTCCCGGGTGGCCAATGTCGACGATCGCAAGCGGCGCCTCACCATTCGCCACCTCCTCACCATGACCTCGGGCTTTGACTGGAATGAAGATCTGCCCTACGCCGATCCAAACAACACGAGCAGCGTCATGGAGGCCACCTTCGACTGGGTCGACTATGCCATCAACCGGCCGATGGCCACCGAGCCCGGGACCGAGTTCAGGTACAACAGCGGCGCTACCCAGCTGCTTGCGCATATCTTCAGGGTGGCGACGGGCCAGGACATCGAAGAGTACGCCCAGCGGTATCTGTTCACGCCGCTCGGCATCGAGCGGTACTTCTGGAAGCGCAGTCCCTCCGGCCTCGCCGACACCGAGGGAGGTCTTTACCTGCGGAGCCTCGATCTGGCGAAAATCTCTTATCTCTTCTTGAAGGACGGCGTCTGGGAGGGGAAGCCGGTCGTTCAGCCCGACTGGGTGAAAGCCTCGGTCACCCCGAGCGTCAAAGTTTCGTCCGAGGGCGTGAAGTACGGATACAAGTGGTGGCTGCTTCCCTACGCCAAGGACGACGCGCGGCTGGCGTGGGCGGGCGCGGGTTTCGGGGGACAGCGACCGATCATCTTTCCGGACCTCGATCTGATCGTCGTGTTCACCGGATGGAACATCCTCCCGGACCGGCCCGCGCTCTCCCCGCGAGTCGCGGTGGATCGCATCCTCGGCGCCGTGC
>JANLWV010000186.1:0-18092 GCA_031364765.1 Vicinamibacteria bacterium | reverse complement strand
GTGGCCATGAGCTCCGCGATGAGCGCCTGGGAAACCCGATGGGTGCTCGCCTTCTGCCGGGTCATGGCCGTTTCGATGTCCCGCACCTTGAGGAGGCCGGAGGCGGTGAGCCGGGCTTCAAGTTGGAGCTGCACCTTGCTGGACAGGCACCAGACGGGTTGGCCGTCCACGAAGAAGACGCGCGTCTCCTGGTCGGGGCGCTCAAACGCCACCACCGATGTCCGCTGCGTCTGGCTCAGGAACAGAAAGATGTCGGCGGCGCCGACATTGTCAATCTGGCCTTCAATGGCAAACCTCATCGCTCTGGTCCGAGACTCTACCGCGTGTGGCGGCGTCTGTCAGAGCGGAGGCGGGACGTCGGTCATACGCGACCCTCGGCCGGCCACCGGGTCGCGACGTACGGCGATTCGCTGACGGTGAATGTCTTCGAGCCCGCGAGCAGCCGGATCCATAGCGACAAAGCCTCGAAGATCAGGAAGAGGATCAGGGCCACGAGCAGGGCGGTCACCGAGACGTTCAGGTAGTTGTTGAAGATGAGGTGCTGCGTCCGGCCGAGCGCATCGGGAGGGATAGCGCCGCTCTCAATCTGCGCCTCCAGCGCGTGCGCGCCGGCCAGGAAGCCGAGCCGCGGGCTCGGATCGAAGATCTTCTGATAGCTCGCGGTCATGGTGACTACGATGAGCCAGACCATGGGCAGCAGAGTCACCCAGGCGTACTGCTTCTTGCCCATCTTGAGAAGAATGGTGGTGGCGACCACGAGAGCGCAGCAGGCCAGCAGCTGGTTCGCGATACCGAAGAGCGGCCACAGCGAATTGATGCCTCCGAGCGGGTCGATGACGCCCTGCCAGAGGAAGTAGCCCCATGAAAAGCAGGTCAGGAAGCTCGCGAACAGGATGCTTCCGTAGGAGCCCGTGGCTCCCAGGGGTTTGTACACATGGCCGAGCAGTTCCTGCACCATGAAGCGTCCGACTCGGGTGCCGGCGTCGAGCACCGTGAGTATGAAGAGCGCTTCGAACATGATGGCGAAGTGGTACCAGATGCTCAGCAGGCGGTCCCCCCCGAGCGTGCTCGCGAAGATCTGAGCCATGCCCACGGCCAGCGACGGCGCGCCGCCGGTCCGGTTGAGCAGTGTGGTTTCACCCACCGAGGTCGCGAGGTCGTCCATGGTGGCGGCTTCCACGGGATAGCCCCACGAGGAGATCGTCGCCGCGGCGTCCGCCGAGGTCGATCCGATGATGCCGGCGGGGGAGTTGATGGCGAAGTAGACGCCGGGCTGAAGGGCGCAGGCTGCGACCATGGCCATGATGCCGACGAACGATTCCATCAGCATCGAGCCGTATCCGATCAGACGCGCATGCGACTCGCGCTGGATCATCTTGGGCGAGGTGCCGGAAGCAATGAGGGCGTGGAAACCGGAGATGGCGCCGCAGGCGATGGTGATGAAACAGAACGGGAAGATCTTGCCCGCGAAGACGGGGCCGGTGCCGTCGATGAAGCTGGTGAGCGCGGGCATGTGGATTTCCGGTCGAACGACAAGGATGCCGATGGCCATGGCGAAAATCGCGCCCACCTTCACGAAGGCCGAGAGATAGTCGCGGGGAGCGAGGAGGAGCCACACCGGCAGCGCGGAAGCGGCGAAGGCGTAGATGATCACCGCCGCGGCGAGGGCCGTGCCGGAAAGAGTGAAGACGGGAGCCCAGGTCAAAGACTCGGCCACCCACTGGCCCGAGATGACGGCGAAGCCGGTCAGAGCGAGGCCGATGGCGGTCGCCTCCATGACCTTGCCGGGGCGCCAGAACCGCAGATACACGCCCATGAACAGGGCCACCGGAATGGTCATGGCCAGGGTATACGTTCCCCAGGGCGAGGACTTGAGCGCGTTCACTACGACGAGCGCTACCACGGACAGGAGGATGATCATGATGATGAGGACGGCGATCAGGGCGATGAAGCCGCCGCGCGTCCCCACCTCTTCTTTGGCCATCTGGCCGAGCGTCTTTCCGCCCCGCCGGATGGAGCAGAAGAGGATCACGAAATCCTGAACGCAACCGGCGAGGCAGCCGCCGATGATGAGCCACAGCGTGCCGGGCAGATACCCGAACTGGGCGGCCAGAGTGGGGCCGACCAGAGGCCCCGGACCGGCGATAGCGGCGAAATGATGGCCGAGCAGGACCCACTTGTTGGTGGGGACGTAGTCGCGCCCGTCCTCTCTCACTTCGGCCGGGGTCGCCCGCGTGTCGTCGAGGGCCATGATCTTGGCGGCGATGAACGAGGAATAGAACCGGTAGGCCAGCATGTACGAGCAGACCGCGGCGACCACGAACCAGGTTCCGGTGATCGGCTCGCCTCGCGAGAATGCGATGCCGGAGAGGGCGCCGGCCCCCAGAAGCGCAACCACGATCCAGCCGAGGGCGCGCACAGTCGAGTTCATAAGCAGTTGATGTCTCTCTTCTTTCTTGAGGTGACGGGAGGGGCCGACAATTTGGGGGAGGATAGAACAGGACCCTCGCCGTCTTGCTTCCCCCTCGTTGTGTCGATAAGGTGAGATTCCGGCGCAACTCAATCAGCCGGTCTGACAAAGGAGTCACTGATGCAACGAAGAATGCTTGTTTTAGGAACCATTGTGCTGTCTTTCGCCGTGAGCCCGGCGTTCGCAGCCGACGTGTTTAGCGGAACCTGGAAACTCAATCTGGCCAAGTCGAAGTACGAACCCGCCAACCTCGCCCCGAAGAGTGCCACGAACAAGGTAGAAGCGATAGAGGGCAGACTGAAATTCACGAACGATGGAGTCAATGCGGCAGGTGCGGCCACCCACAACGAGTGGAGCGGGATGTTCGACGGAAAGGACAATCCCGTCACTGGCGATCCAACTCGGGATACCGCCGCGCTGAAGAGGATCGATGACTACACGTACGAGATCACCAATAAGAAGGCCGGTAAAGTCTTTAGCACAAGTCGAACCGCTTACTCCCGCGACGGGAAGACGAGAACGCTCACCACTCAGGGAACGAACGCTCAAGGCATCAAGTTCAACCACACCCAGGTCTACGACAAATAAAGCGGCACCGGTTTTCGGCCGGTTCCAGAGGGTGTGAGCGCCTGGACTGGCGCGGACGCGGGACTTCCTTACCTTCAGGTGGGGTAGATTGACGGCATGCCCATCCTGTCTCGTAGCCCTCTCCCCATCCTTCCCCTCGTGCTCGCCGCCGCGTGCGTTTCCGAACCGGAAGCCCCAAAGGCCATGGCCGACCTTCCGAATGTCAGCACGGACGCGATGCTGGCCGACATCCGGAAGCTCGCGTCGGACGAGTTCGAAGGCCGCGCGCCAGGGTCGAACGGCGAAACCCTCACCGTGCAGTACCTCTCTGAGGAGTTCCGCAAGGCCGGCCTCGAGCCGGGCAACCCGGACGGCTCCTGGGTGCAGAAGGTGCCGCTGGTGGCGGTCACGGGCGCGCCCACGCCGCTGGTGGTCCGGAAGGGTGGCGTGAAGAGGCCGTTCAAGGCCGGCGATGAATTCATCGCCTTCAGCAAACACGTTGTGAATCAGGTGACGATCGAAAACTCCGAGCTCGTCTTCGCGGGTTACGGCGTCCAGGCGCCCGAGCACAATTGGGACGACTTCAAGGGGATAGACGTCAAGGGCAAGACCATCATCGTCCTTGTCAACGACCCGCCCGTCCCGGACCCGGCCAATACCAAGGAGCTTGATGCGAAGACGTTCGGCGGCCGGGCGATGACCTACTACGGCCGCTGGACCTACAAGTTCGAGAAGGCCGCGGAACTGGGCGCCGCGGCCGTGCTGATCGTCCACGAGACGTATCCGGCCGGGTATCCATGGCCCGTCGTTCAGGGCATGGCCGCCGAGCGCTTCAACCTCGCCGCCCCCGACAAGAACCTCGGCCGGTCGAAGGTCGAGGGCTGGCTGACCATGGAAGCGGCCACCGCGCTGCTGAAGATGGCCGGCCATGATTACCAGAAGCTCAAGGCCCAGGCCGCCACTCCCGCCTTCAAAGCGGTCCCCCTCGGCATGACTGCGTCACTCAGCGTGAAGCAGACCATGCGAACGGTCGATTCGCAGAACGTGATCGGGAAGCTCCCGGGCGCCGATCCTTTGCTCAAGGACGAGTACGTCATCTACACCGCCCACTGGGATCACTTTGGCCGCTGCGCTGTGGTGGACGGCGACGACATCTGCAACGGTGCGCTCGACAACGCGAGTGGCACGGCGATGATGCTCGAAATCGCCCGCAAGATGAAGACGGTGAAGCCCGCGCCGAAGCGCACCATGCTCTTCCTGTCTGTCACCGCGGAGGAACAGGGTCTCCTGGGCTCGCAGTACTACGCCGACTTCCCGCTGTACCCGCTCGAGAAAACACTGGGCGTCATCAACATCGACGGCATCAATCAGTGGGGCCGCACCAGCGACCTGGTGGTGGTGGGACTGGGCGCCTCCGAGCTGGACGACTACGCGGCCGCGGCCGCCCGGGAACAGAACCGCACCCTGAAGCCGGACGCGGAACCGGAGAAGGGTTTCTATTACCGCTCCGACCATTTCAATTTCGCCAAGAAGGGCGTCCCCGCGTTCGATCCGGACGCGGGCGTCGAATACATCGGCAAGCCCGCCGACTACCCCAAGAATAAACGCGACGAGTACACCAACACGGACTACCACACGCCATCCGATCAGGTGAAGGCCGACTGGGATCTCGGCGGCGCCGCCGAAGACGCCCGGCTGTTTCTCGCCATCGGCTATCGGGTCGCCCAGGCGGCGAAGTATCCCGAATGGAGGATGGGCAACGAGTTCCGTTCCGTTCGCGAGGCGGCGCTTCTCCGGAAGAAGTAAGGAGGAGGGTCGATGACCGTCACTCGATCACGTCCGGTCGTTCTCAGTCTGGCCGCCCTGGCCTGGTTCGCGGTGGCCGGCGCTTCGCAGGCGCCCCCGTCGAAAGGCGCGCCGTCGTCACTCGACGATCTCGCGCGCCAGTCGCTCGCGAAGATCGACGGTGAACTTCGCGTTTCGGGCCTTAAGCAGCCGGTCGAGATCATCCGCGACCGGCAGGGCATCCCGCACATCTACGCGCGGAATGACGACGACCTCTTCTTCGCCCAGGGGTACGTCATGGCCCAGGACCGGCTGTGGCAGCTGGAGATGTGGCGCCGCTGGCGCGAAGGACGCCTCGCGGAGATCTTCGGGCCGAAGGCCTTCGACTACGACGCCCGCACGCGTCTGATGATGTTCCGCGGACCGTGGGACGACGCCGAGTGGAAGAGCTATCACAAGGGTGCCGAACGGCTCTTTACCGCATGGGCGAACGGACTGAACGCGTACGTCCGCGAGAACGCCAGTAACCTCCCGGTCGAGTTCAAGCTCACGGGCCTCAAGCCGGAGCCGTGGACCGCGAAAACACTGACCCTCCGGTGGGCGCAGCTCGGCATCTCGAGCGTGCGCGGCCACGGCCTGAGCGAGATCCAGCTCGCGATGAGTGCGGCGACGCTCGGCCCGAAGGAAGCCAACCGGCGCGCTGCTCCCGACCCGTGGGACGACCTCACCGTGCCGGAGGGGCTGGACCTCAAGCTCTTCACCGCTGAGCTGCTCGCGGCGGCGCGCAAGGGCGACGGCGACCCGTTCGATCCCGGCGTTCTGCCCTCACCCGAGATCGTCGCGTCGTACAGATCCATCGTTCCCGGCCTCGCGCCCGCACGAGTCGCGCCCGAACTGCAGGACATGGACGGCAGCAACAACTGGGTCATCAGCGGCGCGCTGTCCGCGACCGGCGTTCCCATCGTGTCGAACGACCCGCATCGCACCATCGAGATACCGGCGCTCCGCTACTTCGTTCACCTGGTGGCGCCCGGCTGGAACGTCATGGGCGGCGGAGAGCCGCCGTTTGTGGGCGTCGATGTAGGCCACAACGAGAAGATGGGATGGGGCCTTACGTTCGCCGGCACGGATATGGTCGATATCTTCGTAGAGGAGACGAACCCCGCCGATGCGAACCAGGCGAAGTACAAGGAGGCCTGGGAACCCATGAAGATTATCCGCGAGGAGATCAAAGTGAAGGGCGAAGAGAAGCCGCGCACGGTCGACCTGAAGTTCACCAGGCACGGCCCGGTGTTCTACGAGGACGCGGTCAACCATCGCGCCTTCGCGGCGAAGTCGGTGAACCAGGAGCCAGGCACCGCGGCGTGCAAGGGAAGCCTCAAGCTGGCGCAGGCCGAAAGCTGCGAGGACTTCTTCGATCGCGCCATGTTCTGGAAGATGCCGACGCACAATCTCATCTGCGGCGACAACAAGGGCAACATCGCGCTGATGGTTACCGGCCTCACCCCGGATCGCGACGGATGGACCGGTCGACTGCCCGTTTCCGGCACCGGCAAGTACGAGTGGAAGGGCTTCCGGAGCGATCTCCCGCGTGAGTACAACCCGGAGCGCGGCTACATCGCCACCGCCAACAACAACACTCACCCGTCGGGCTATAAGGGCCGCCCGGTTTTCTACAACACCTCGACCGACGTCGAGGTCTTGCGGATCGCGCGGATCACGCAGATGATCGAGCAGGGGAAGAGCAGGAAGTTCACGGTCGCGGACCTCGGACGCATGCAGCATGACGCGTATTCGCTCCGTGCGGAACGCGATCAGCCTCTTTTCAAGGGGTGGACGGCGAAGAATCCCGAGGTGGAAAAGGCGCGTGCCTTGATCGAGGCGTGGGACCGCGTGCTGACGAAGGACACCATGCCCGGCGCCATCTACGTGCGTTGGTCGACGAGCGACGGGGGACGGAAGGCTCTGGCCGAACCGCCGGGTGCCCCGAGGCAGACATCCGTCGAGGAAGGTCTTGCCCAGGTGATCGAGAGGCTGACGAAAGACTGGGGAGCGGACTGGACGGAGTGGCGGTACGGGCGGATCAACGAGAGCAAGCTGCCGCACATGTTCATCGACGCTTTCAGCCTGAAGCCGGTCGAACGTCTGGGCGGCTTCAACACCGTCAATGCCACCGGCGCCAACTTCCGCCGCGTCATCGACCTCAAGAACCTGGACAACACGGTGGCCACTCACGCGCCCGGCCAGTCGGCCCAGCCGGGAAGTCCCTACTACGGTAACCTGCGCGACCACCTCGCCGACGGCGTGTACTTCCCGCTGCCCTTCACGCGCGGGGCGGTGGACAAGCAGGCGGCGCACAAGCTGACGCTCGCGCCGAAGTGAGACGCCGCCGGCGCTGCTGAGGGGCCTTTTTTCAGCACTGCAGCAGATCGCTGATGCGCTCCAGGCTCTTGAGGCCGTGGATGTCGGAGTCCAACTGGGGAACACGCAGGCGGGGGAGGTGGGCGAAGCGCCGGTCGATCTCGTCCAGGTACACCTGTTCCTGCCGCCGCCGCGATTCATAGAACTCGCCGGTCGCGTGGGGCGGCAGGACGCGGTTCACCACGACCTGGCCGATCTGGATCCCCACCTCGCCAAGCGTCTCGAGCGAGCGGGCCGCTTCTTCGATGGGCAGGCGCTCGGGAATCGTCACCAGCACGAAGGCGGTCGCGTTTGCGCTCATCATCCGGGCTCTGACCTCCTCGAGGCGGTCCTTGCGCCGCTCGAGCGCGGTCAGGACCGGATCGGGCTCGCCCTGATCCGATGGCAGCATGGCCCTTCGGGCCTTGGTCAGGGCGGCGACCCAGGTCACCAGCAGCGCCGGAGACTGCAGCAGCCGCAGGGTGTGCCCGGTGGGTGCGGTGTCGAAGATGAGCAGATCGTAGACGTCGCGGCGATCGATCATCAGTTCGCTCATCCGGTCGAAGAGCGCCACACTCTCGGCCCCGGGCATGGTCGCGGCCAGCTCGATCTGACCGTCCGCCTTCTTGAGGATTTCCGGGCTGAAGAGGTTCGATATCTGCCCTTTCACCCGGTCGATGTAGCGGCGCAGTTCCAGGTCGACGTCGATCTCGAGGCCATGGAGGCAGGGGAGAATCTCGCGCTCATCGGACGTGAACTTCGTCTCGAAGATGTCGGAGGTCGAGTGCGCGGGGTCCGTGGAGACGAGGAGCACGCGCTTGCCTCGCCGGCTGGCCGAAAGGGCCACCGCCGAAGCGCAGGTCGTCTTGCCCACGCCGCCCTTGCCGCCGAAAAAAAGGATCTTGCGATCGGACAGCAGGCGCATCTCGCTCAACAACAAGGCAGATCGCCGAGCGGCGAGCGCTTGAAGCCCGAGCGCCGATGCCAGAGGTGGAACTCGTCCAGGAAATACGGGTAGATCTCCAGCAGGTGGAGCGCCGCGGGATTCGGCAAACCCACCAGCTCCAGATAGCACATGGTCACGAACAGGTCGTTCAGTTCCATGGCCTGCTGGCGCAGGTGGTGTTCATAGCGCCCGTACGCCATCCCGTGCATGAAGTCGCGCGCGTTGTCGCGGAGTTGGCGCCAGTTCACGGGGGAGCCATCATATCCCCGCGTCTCGACCCCAACCGGCCTGGTCGACGGGCACCATGGCGCAGGGTCGCGAGTGGGGATCAGCCGTCGATGCTTCGCTCGACCAGAGCAGACACCGCGGCGAGCGCCGTGAAGTCACGGTCGTGGTGAAGCACGGTCACTCCGTGGTGCGCCGCGCAGGCCGCGATGAGGCAATCGACACTCGATCTGACGGTGGAGGCCAGCGCGACGGGCCGCGCGATAGAGAGTTGCCGCCTCGTCGAACCTCTCTCGCCGCAAGGGTGATTCGATGCATTGGATCGCCCACGTCGCGTCGCGAGCCACGCGGAATGCGCGACGTTCTGGCGCCGACGTGAACGACCGAAGTTTTGGCGGAACGAGAACGAACCGGAGTTCTGGCTTCCACGTGAATCCGGACGAGGGAGCCCTGACCGGGGGTGGGATAGTATTTCGCGCGTGCACGCCCTCTACCTCCTGATCCCTTTCCTCGGCATCTGCGTGATTGCCTACAGGTACTACTCAGCGTTTCTGGCCGCGAAGGTGCTCGCGCTGGATGATTCGCGGGTGACCCCCGCGCACACGCGCTACGATGGGCAGAATTACTATCCGGTGAGCCGGTGGGTCCTGTTCGGCTCTCACTTCTCCGCGATAGCAGGGGCGGGGCCGCTCATCGGCCCAGTGCTCGCGGCGCAGTTCGGCTACGCGCCGGGGTTCATCTGGCTGATCGCCGGGTGCTGTCTGGCCGGCGCGGTCCATGACCTCGTCATGCTGTGGGCCTCTACCCGCCGCGGCGGCAAGTCGTTGGCGGAGATCGCGAGGCTCGAGATCGGTTCCGCGGCCGGCATCACGGCCGCGCTCGCCATCCTCTTCATCATCACCATCGCGCTCGCAGGTCTTGGCCTTGCGGTAGTCAACGCTCTGGCGGAAAGTGCCTGGGGCGTGTTCACCATCGCCATGACCATCCCCATCGGAATATTCATGGGCCTCTACATGTTCCGGTTCCGCAAGGGGCACACCGGCGAAGCGACGACCATCGGCGTGATCCTGCTCTTTTTCGCCGTGGTCCTCGGCAAACCGCTCGCGGCATCCTCGATGGGCGCGATGTTCACTCTGACGCGCAACGAGATCATCATCGCGATGGCCATCTACGCCACCGCGGCGTCGGTCCTGCCCGTCTGGCTGCTGCTCGCCCCGCGCGGCCATCTGAGTTCGTTCATGAAGATCGGCACCATCGCGTTGCTGGCCATCGGCGTCGTCGTCGTCAACCCCGAACTGCACGCCCCGGCGTTCAGCCAGTTCACCGGCGGCGGCGGTCCGATCATCCCGGGCACGCTCTTCCCGTTCGTCTTCATCACCATCGCCTGCGGCGCGATATCCGGGTTCCACGGCCTGATCGGCACCGGCACGACGCCGAAGATGATCGACAAGGAGAGCGACATCCGGCCGATCGGCTACGGTGCGATGCTGGTGGAAGGGCTGGTCGGAGTCATGGCCCTGATTGCCGCGACCGCTCTGCACCCCGGTGACTATTACGCCATCAACACGTCGCCCGCCGTATTCGCCAACCTGCACATGCCGGTGGTCAACCTGATGGAGCTGCAATCCGAGGTGGGCGAGAACGTGGTCGGCCGGCCGGGAGGTGCGGTGTCGCTCGCGGTCGGCATGGCGCAGATTTTCAGCGCGATGCCGGGGATGCGCGGTCTGATGGACTACTGGTACCACTTCGCGATCATGTTCGAAGCTCTCTTCGTCCTGACCACTGTCGATGCCGGGACCCGCGTCGGCCGGTTCATCATTCAGGAGTTCCTCGGCCGCTTCTACAAGCCCCTCGAGAAGACGGACGCATTCTGGCCGGCGCTTGTCTCCACCGTGGTTATCGTCTCGGCCTGGACCTACTTCCTGTGGACCGGCAGCATCAGCACGCTGTGGCCGCTGTTTGGCATCGCGAACCAGCTCCTGGCCGGGGTGGGGCTCGCGATCGGCACCACGATGCTCATCAACATGGGCCGGGCCAGGTACGTCTGGGCCACGGTCGCCCCGCTGTTGTTCGTCACGGTGACCACGATGACCGCGGGTTTCCTGAGCGTTCGGGACAACTTCTGGCCGCTGACCCTGAATCCGGCGACGCGCGTGACCGGATACGTCGACTCGATCGCGACCGTAGTCATGATGTCGTGCATGGTCCTGATCCTGACCCAGTCGGTCAGGCGCTGCCTGTTGGTGCTTGGGGGCGGGACGCCCGTCGTGGCCGACGCGCAGCCTGAGACGGCCTAAGTTGTGGATTGAGCGGCGCCGGCCGGTCTTCGGCGCCCTTCTGGCCCTGATTTCGTTCGGGTGCGCGACTCCGAGGCCGCCGCAAGGTCCAAAGTCGCTGCTGCTCGAGAAACCCGACGGCGCGCGGTCTTTGGTGGACGTGATCTCGATCGGCGACGAATCCCGCGAGGCGCTCCTCGCCACCCAGTCGTGGAGTGTCGCCTTCCCGCGCCAGGCGCTCCTCACATTTGGTGTGGGCGCCCGATTTGAAGGCACGGGTGAGATTCCCGGGTGGGGACGTTTCGTGGTGGCGATCGACGGCCGCGAGATCGCGAATGAGACGGTGAATCCGCGGGTCGCGCACGACTGGAAGGACGTCACCGTCGAGCTCGACTCTCCGCCGCTTCGAGGAGTGCTGTCGATCGCCGTCCGCTTCACCGACAAGGACGGCCGCGATCTGCCGCAACCCCCTGAACTCCGCCTGGCCGTGTCGGACCCGGTGATCCACGACCGCGCCGCCTACGGCCTGCGGCGGGGCGTCATCCTCATTTCGGTGGACACCCTCAGACGCGATCACGTGGGCGCTTACGGCTATCCGAGACCCACGACGCCCACTCTCGACGCGCTCGCGAAGACGGGCCTGCGGGCCGAGGACGCGGTGAGCGTCAGCTCGTGGACGCTGCCCGCGCACCTCTCCATGCTCACGTCCGTTCTTCCCGGAACCCACGGCGGCACCGACTTGAAGCAGGGCTTCAACCGCTCGGTGCCCTCGGTGGCGGAGATTCTGAAGGCGGCGGGTTTCGCGACTCACGCGGTGACCTCTCACCTCTACGTGTCGAAGACGTACGGTGTCGGGGCCGGATTCGATTCGCTGAACTTCCGTCAGGACCGGCTCGCCGCGAATGTGGCGAACCACGCCATGGATCTGGTGGACCGCTTCGGTGATCGACCGTTCTTCATCTTCCTCCACTTCTACGACCCCCACTGGCACTACGCGCCTCCGGCCGAGGTGCTGCGGCTCTTCGAATCGTCGTACACCGGCGCCCTCACCGGCAATCTCAAGGATTTTCAGAAGCTCCGTCCGGATCAGGTGAAGCCCGCCGATCTCGATCACCTGCTGGCCCTCTACGACGGTGAGATCCGATACACCGACAATGAAATCGGTCGATTGATCACTCATCTGAAGGAGCGAGAGGTGTGGCGCAACACCCTTTTGGTTGTGACCTCGGATCATGGCGAGGAGTTCCTCGAGCACGGTTCGTGGGAGCACCAGAAGACCCTCTATGAAGAAGTGATTCGAGTGCCGCTCATCGTCAAAGGCCCCGGCGTGACCGCTCGGAGCGAGACCCAGCCGGTCAGTCTGCTCGATATCGCCCCCACCGTCCTCGACTTCCTCTCCATCGCCCGCGCGCCTTCGATGAAAGGCGTATCGCTGTTGAGGCCGGTGACGGACCTGCGCGAGATGTACGGCGAAACGGATCACACCCTCGATGGCACGCGTCTCTCGTTCCTGCGGGGTGGGGCGAAGTCGTGGAAGACCATCCTCCGTTCCGACCCCTTGAAGCAAGCGGTGCGCTCGTCCGAATGGTACGACCTCTTGGCGGATCCGAGCGAGAAAACCAATCGTCCACCCACAGGGTCCCTGCGGATGTCGATTGAAGGGCGCGCCAAAGACGCCGCCCTCAAGTCGCGTTCCGTCGCCGCCCGCAAGCCGGTGGAGTTGTCGGCCGAGCAGAAAGAACAGCTCCGGGCGCTCGGATATATCGGCAGATAGTCCCTGCCTCAGTGGTTCCCCGGGGGGCCAACGCCGCCCTAGTGCTGGTTTACAGAATCACCGACCTCGCCCCGAGCATCGGCTGCGCCAGGGCTCGATCTCCCTCGACCTCGATCCGTTCCATGAGTCCGGGACTCTTCATCGCGTTGTAGAAGAGGCGCCAGGCGTCATCCGTGGCGATGCGCACGACCGCGTTCGGGACGGCAGGTCGCCCGCGAAACACCCGCCACGCGGCCTGATCACGCACCACCGACCAAGCACCCGCGGTCGGTCCGTGCACCTCGAGGGTCACGGTGGCGCCCACGGGTGCTTCACGATCCGCATAGGACAGAGGCAGAGCGCGCACCGAGAGGTCGAGGAGCGGCTCCATCCAATGGGGGACGAGCAACCGGGGCTCGCCTACCGCGTCGCGGATCTGCATCTGATGGTGCCACCTTTCGGTGTACTCGCGCCCGGTGTCCATCCAGTTCGTGGATTCCGTTTCACCGGCCCAGCTCACGGCAAAAAGCGCCGGTCCTTCAGGAGGCAGTCCCTCGATCAGGTCCGCAACCCACTCTCCAGTGATCGCGAGAAGATCGGCAAGAAGCCGGTGAGAGAGACGCGCCGCGAAGGCGACGCCGCTCGCGTTCAAGCCGTTGATGAATCGGGCGAGGTCCTGGTCGGAGTGAATCGGGAAATCCGGATGGCGCCGATGGCTATCCCGATAGGCGGCAATTTTGCGCAGGTCGCCGTCAAGCAGATGCGCGGCCACGTCCCGAACTCTCCACGCGCCGGCCAGCGTCGGGCGTTCCCAGTCGGACGCGTTCAAAGCGCGGAGGAGCCCCAGAAGCTCGCGGAGGAGCGGACGAAAGAGCGGCGCGGTGTCGAGAGGGGTGAGTTCCTTACCCCAATCGGAGGTTCGGGCGGAAGCCCCCGGGTGGCCTGGTGACGATGCCATGGCTCGATTATCCAATCTTTTCGCGCTCAGCGTGGAGTCGGTTCGGGATCTCATCTCTCGCGTCCTTGGTCGGCGAGGAGATTGCTATCATCCATTCCCCAGTCCGCATTTCGTGCGCCCGTAGCTCAATGGATAGAGCGTTGCCCTCCGAAGGCAAAGGCTACTGGTTCGAGCCCAGTCGGGCGCACCATAACTTGTCTCCCCGGGCCAACCGGGTCTGAGGACTAAACTCACAAGCGTCTGGAGCGCCCAATGAACTCACGCCCTTCCCAGTCGTTTGTGCTATTCGCACTCACCGTCTCCGGGACCCTGGCTTCGGCCGAGGGGATCAAGCATCCGTTCTGCGGCACCTATCCAGGGAGCGACCTCGTTCAGATCGCGAACTCTCGTGAAGCGCGGGCTCGGACTCGGAATGCAGCGCGGGCTTCAGGCTCCGGCTCCCTAGCCGCCGAGGTCACGCGCCAGGGCGACGTGGCCATGCTCGTGGATCGAGGAGACCTCGTCTTCAAGCCGAACTCCATGGATCTTCAGGGCAAGGGACTTGAGTTCCAGCCCGGCTACACGGTCTCCCGCGTGGATCGGCCCCTGGGCCAGGACGGTCAGGCGATTCCCCTCGGTGACGACGATTCCCGCGAAGTCCCGCTGCCGTTCGCTTTTCCGTTTTTCGGGAAGAGTTACGACAAGGCCTTTGTGAATTCCGACGGGAACCTGACCTTCGAAGCCGCCGACAAAGCGTCCACCGCGCGAACCCTCTCCCGGCTGGTTTCCGGCGCGCCCAGGGTGGCCCCGCTTCTGGCCGATCTCGATCCGAGTGCTGGTGGACGCGTCACCACGACATCGACCGCTGCCGGATTCAGTGTGAAGTGGACCGACGTGCCCCAGTTCGAAATCCCCGACAAGAACACGTTCGAACTGACCCTCTTTCCCGACGGCCGGATTTCCTTCTCGTACGACGCGGTGAATCTCACCACGGTGGTGATCGAAGGGGCCACCGGCATCGCGGCCGGCGGAGGCCTCGAGGGCTTGCAGACGGCCGACCTATCGCAGGTGGCGGGCGTTTCCTTCTCCCGCTCCATCGGTGAATCGTTCCGGTCCGAGACCGGTATCGACCTCGGCGCGGTCGCCCGGGCTTTCTATTCGAAGTTCGGCGACGACTACCAGCAACTCATCGTCTACACCAACCGCAACTACATTCCGAGATCGCAGGGAGCTTTCGCTTTTGAAAGCACCGTCCGCAACGCCATCTCCGGAATCGGGGACCCGGTTCGCGATGATGGCGCCGAGTTCGGATCGCCGCGAGGCCTTGAGAGCATGGTTCTGATGGACTCCTTCACCAAGTATTCCGCGACCCCTGCGGAGCTGGTCCTTCGGGAGGAAACCACCCTGTCCGTTCTGGCTCACGAGGTGGGTCATCGGTGGCTCGCCACCGCCCGCTTCAGCGACGGCGGCATTTCGAGCACCGAACTCCTGGGACGGCAGCAGGCCCATTGGAGCTTCTATATGCACTCGTCGGGCTCGCACGATGAGGGGAATCAGATCGAGGATCTGGGCGGAGGCGTCTTCAAAACCGGTCCGACCTCGCAGCGCTACGGACCACTCGACCAGTACCTGATGGGCCTGCGGACCCCGGATGAGGTTCGCCCGTTCTTTTTCATCAGGAATCCGATCGCGGACGGAGCACAGACGCCTGAGCGGGCGCCGCAGGCGAATGTCGACATCAAGGGAACGAAGAGAGAGGTGTCAATCGCCGAAGTAATCGCGGCCATGGGCCCGCGGTCCCCCGCGCCAGCGCCGAACCCGCCGGCCTGGCGTGTCGCTTTCCTGTACGTCACTGACGGTGACGCCGCAGATCCTTTGGCGGTGGCGCTCGTCGATCGGATCCGATCCCAATTCGAAGACTATTTCCCGCTTTCCACCGAGGGACGTCTCTCGATTGAAACGCGGTTGAAGTAGAAGCGATTTTGAAACGGCGAGCCGTTCCTTCCGGCCGCCGCGCCCTCCACCTCGACGGGACCTTCTTCGTTCTGGGGAAGGGCGGCGTCGGCAAGACGGCCATTTCGGAGGGGCTCGCCGCCCTTTCGGCCGCGCGGGGCGGAAGGACGCTCCTCGTTCGCATCGGCGAGTCGCTTCGCCCGTTGAATGCGAACTCGCCTTTGCCGACTGCGTCGAAGCACGGGTTCGACGTGGTGGACCTTGAGGCCCGGCGGGCCATGGATGATTACGTCCAGAACGCCATTCGGCTTCGGCCCCTGGCCGCGCGGATCACCGGGAGCGAGGTCTACCGAAAGTTCTTTGCCGCCGCCCCCGGCCTTCCCGAACTCGTGCTCCTCGGGAGGATGCGCGCGTACTCGCTCGAGACCGATCCCCGCGGCGCTCCTCGCTGGCAAACGATCATCGTCGATTGCCCTTCGTCCGGCCATGGCCTCCTCATGCTGGAAACGCCCTTTGCCGCGTTTCGCGCGGTCTCGGTCGGTCCCTTCGCGAGGCTGGCCTCACAGATCATGGCCTGGCTCCAGGAGGACACGCGGATCGCCCTCGTGGCCATTCCGGAAGAGATGGCCGTGGTCGAAGTCATCGAGTTCAAGGCCGATCTTCTGGAGAGCACGGGCCTGTCGCCCGCCCTCGCCTTCCTGAACCGCATGCGCCAGGAAACGCTCTCCGCCGCGGCGCATCTGGCTCTGACCGAGGTGGAGACGGCTGCCCGGTCGAGGGATCGGCTCCTGCTCGATGGCGCCAGCCGGGTGCAACGAAGAACGCGCCTCGAGGCGTTTCATTATCGACGATTGGCGAAAGGTCTGGGTTTGTCGCCCCTGATCATCGGCGAGCTTCCGAATTGCCGGCCCGCGACGATGGCAGCGGCCCTATCGGGAGAAAGCTTGTGAAGCCCCACCTAGCCATCTCAAACGCCCTGACCGGAAAGCTGGTCATCGTCTGCGGGCCGGGCGGGGTGGGGAAGACAACCATATCCGCCGCCCTCGCTCTGGCCGCGGTGAATCGCGGTTGCAAGACCCTGGTGTGCACCATCGATCCTTCCCGAAGGCTCCGCACCAGTCTCGGCCTGGCCCGGCTCACCGGCGCCCCGCAAAGGGTGAAAGGACGCCTTTACGCCATGCGTCTCGACCCGAAGCAGACCTTCGACGACCTGGTCCGCCGCCACGCGGCCTCGCCCCAGGCGCGGGAGAGGGTTCTTTCGAACCGCTTCTACCAGCAGATCTCGAGACATCTCGCCGGGACGCACGAAGTCATGGCCATGGAGGCGCTTTTGGGTGTCGCCGGTGATTTCGACCTACTTGTGCTCGACACCCCTCCGGCCTCCTCGGCCCTCGCCTTCCTCGACGCGCCGAAGCGAGTCCTCGATTTCGTCGATGGTCGAGTCTTGCGATACTTCCTGAAACCGTACTTCGTGGCCGGACGCCTCGCCATTCAGCCGAAGACCATCGTGGGACGGACGTTCCTGCACCTCCTCGATTCTGTGGTGGGCCTCCAGTTCCTGCGGGAGCTTTCCGAGTTCTTCCTGGCCTTTGAAGGCCTCTTCGATTCGTTCCGAAAGACTGCGAATGCCATGGAGGCGCGCCTCAGGGACGAAGGCACGGCGTTCATCCTGGTTACCACGCCACAGTCCTCGCGGGTGAGTGAGGGGGCCGCGTTTGCGGAGGCTCTCCGCGAGAGATCGCTTCGAGCTGCGGCGATCGTGGCGAATCGCGTCCATCCCTGGGCGATCGAGCCCCCGGAGCTTGAAGGTCCCATGGGCAAGAGCCTTCTCGCTCAGGACGTGCTCGCCGAGTTGACCGCGCTCGGCGAGCGCGAGCAGGGGCGCGCCGACCGAGACGCACGCCACCTGAGGCAGATCGCCACCAAGAGCGGTCTCCCCGCGATCGCGGTGCCCGAACTCGACTCGGACGTTCACGACCTCAGGTCGCTTCGAACCGTCGCCTCCTGGCTCTGCCCCGCTCCTTCCGCCTCATGAGAATCATCTTGTTCTCGGGCAAGGGCGGAGTGGGGAAGACCACTCTCGCCGCCGCCACCGCGGTTCAAGCGGCCGCTCTCGGCCATCGCGCCCTGGTGATGTCCACCGATGCCGCCCATTCCCTCGGCGATTCGCTGGCTCTGCCGATCGGGCCGGAGCCCACGCGAGTCACCGAGAACCTCGACGCGATGGAGGTCGACGTTCACCACGAACTCGAACGCGAGTTCGGTCCGATCCGGAATTTCTTGACCAGGTTCTTCAAGGGGCAGGGGCTCGACGAGGTGGTGGCGGAGGAGATGGCGGTCCTACCCGGGATGGAGGAGTTGTTCTCGCTCCTTCGGGTCGCGGAACTGGCGCAGAGCCGGCGGTACAACCTCCTCCTCGTCGACTGCGCGCCCACCGGGGAGACGCTGCGGATGCTGGCGGCCCCCGACGTCCTTCGTTTCTACTTCCGGAAGATCTTTCCCGTCCAGAGAATCCTGGCCAGAACGGTTCGGCCGGTGGCTCCCCTGGTTACCTCAATCCCGGTGCCCGAAGACGATGTCTTCGTCGCCCTGAAGCGGCTCTACGAAAGGATCGAGCGTCTGGACCCCCTGCTACGGGATGCGAAGGTGACGTCGATTCGAATAGTGCTTTCGCTCGAGAAGATGGTCATAGCCGAATCCGAGCGCCTCTTCACGTATCTGGGGCTCTACGGCTACTCGGTCGATGCCCTCATCGCGAACCGGGTTCTGCCGGAGTCGCT
>JANLWV010000159.1:0-1646 GCA_031364765.1 Vicinamibacteria bacterium | reverse complement strand
GGCTCCGCCGAAGAAGGCTCACCCGGGCCGGGCCCTTTGGGATCGGAAATGGAGTCGAGAGGATTCATGGACGCCCTAGAAGGTCATAGGATACGGCAGATGCAGAGGTTGATCCATTGATCGCAGTGTGGCTCCTGCTTTCGCTGGGCGTTTTGCCCCCTGCTCCCACAGAACAAGTCGACCTCTCCAAGGAACACGAAAGTCACCGATTTGTCGCAACTTCAGCTCCCTGTCTGACGCCGGAGTTGCTTTCGAGTGAAACCCTTCGCCTCGCCGCCGCCTATCCCGATCAGATCAGGATCGAGACTATTGGGACATCGTTCCACGGGAAAGACATCCGCCTGATGTCGATCGGCCGTGGTCCGAAATCGATCCTCCTGTGGTCGCAGATGCACGGCGACGAACCCTCGGCGACGCCGGCCCTACTGGACCTTGCCGACTATTTGTCGCGTGGGGAGACAAGACCCGAAATCGCCAGGATCCTGGACGCATTCACGCTCCGGATAATCCCCATGCTGAACCCTGACGGTGCTTCCGGTTACGAAAGACGGAATGCCCAGGGTATCGATATCAATCGCGATGCCCTGATGCTCTCGACGCCGGAGGGCCAGCTGCTGAAGTCGGTCCGCGACCGATTCTCACCCTTCCTGGGTTTCAACCTGCACGATCAGGACCGGCGTATCACGGTTGGAGAAACCGGCGTCTTGTCCTCCATCTCACTGCTCGCGGTCTCGGGCGATCCGAAAGGCGCGGTAACACCCGGCCGTCTTCGAGCCAAGAGAGTGGCCAGCCGCATCGTCAAGACGCTGTCGCCTTTGATACCCGGCGGCATCGCCCGCTATGACGAAGACTGGAATCCACGCGCTTTCGGCGACAACATCACCGCCTGGGGCTCCCCGGTGGTCCTTATCGAGAGCGGCGCCTTTCCGAAAGGCGGTGGGTTCGACGAGTTGACCCGTCTCAACTTCGTAGCGCTGGTTGCGGTTCTGGACGGACTGGCGCGCAACGATCTCGCGGACCTCTCGCCCGAGGTCTACGACGGCCTGCTCCGCAATCAAGCGGACGCCTATGCCGATGTGGCCATCAGCGGGGTTTCGATCCTCGATCCCCGGAGCGGAAAGTGGTTTGAAGCCGACGTCGCCTTCGACATCCTCGCCTCGGATCAGACCGTGGCCGGATGCGCGTCCCCGCCCCGGACGGGCAGCCGGGTGGTAGAGATCGGAGACAGCCGGGTGATAACACCCGCGCGGAGGGTCGACGGGCGCGGTCTGGCGCTGGCCCCGCTGTCAAAGGATCGCGGCCTGAACCCGGGTCCGATCACGCGAGAAACCCTGATGGCGGCCCTCCCGAACGTCCAGGCAGCGGCAGACAACCCCCGCGCCCTGCTCCGCGCCCTGCGTCTTTCCGAAGCGGGTCTCAGTCGAAACGGGGAGGCCACGTTTGTGGTCTTTGTTCCCGACCCCAGGGCCGAAGGCGGAGGCCGCTATTTTGTAGTCGTCGACGGGGTCGGTCTTCCCGAGTCGCTGAAGTGACTGGCTCCCTTGACCTTGAGCTTAAGTAAGGAAGAGCCCGGACGCCCCTGCGACGGGCATCCGGGCCCTGCTTGCGGTTACGACTATTGCCCCGCCCAGGAAAGATCTCGGAAG
>JANLWV010000154.1:0-3908 GCA_031364765.1 Vicinamibacteria bacterium | reverse complement strand
GACAAGTTTTGTTTTGACTCGGACAAATCTTGTACGCCCCGGAGTCACTCTGGCCGCCGCTTGGAGAGCAGGTATTTTAGAGCCCGCCCCGAGACGCCAAGCAGCTTGGCCGCCTCCGGCCTGCGGTCGCCCGAGATTTCCATGGCCCGTGTGACCAGATGGAGCTCCGCTCGCCGGAGGTAGTCGTGAAGCGAGAAGCCCGGGTGTGGATCGGGAATCGTCTGATCCCGAACCGGTGTCGCAAGGGCCAGATCCTCCGGACCGACCATTTCTCCGGTGGCGAGGGTCAGGGCCCGCTCGACCACGTTCTCCAGCTCGCGCACGTTTCCGAGCCACGGATGCCTCATGAAAGACGACATGGCCGCGGGCGAGAACACGCGTTTGGGAATACCACCTTGCTTGAAGAGTCGCGAAGAGAATTCGGCGACCAAAAGAGGGAGGTCCTCGAGGCGCTCTCGCAGCGGGGGAAGGGGGACCTGAATCACATCAACGCGGTAATAGAGGTCCTCGCGGAACGTTCCCTCCCGCACCATCTGCATCAGATCCCGATGCGTGGCCGCGATGATCCGCAGGTCTACCGAGCTCTCTTCGGCGCCGCCCACCCGCCTCACCCGTCGTTCCTGGATAACCCGCAAGAGCTTGACCTGCATGCCAAGCGACATCTCGCCGATCTCGTCCAGGAAGAAGGTTCCCTGATGAGCCTGCTCGATCAGGCCCGCACGCGACTTTTGGGCGTCGGTGAAGGCGCCTTTCACGTGGCCGAACATTTCGCTTTCCAGCAGGGACTCTGCGATGGCCCCACAGTTGACCGCGACAAAAGGCCGGCTTTTTCGGGGGGAGAGGTCATGAATGGCTCGCGCAACAAGCTCTTTGCCGGTGCCGCTCTCGCCGACGATCAGGACGGTGGAGGAGGATCCGGCGACCGCGCGGATCCTCTCCACCACCGACCGCATGGCGGCGGACTTCCCGATCAGGCCCTGGATCCCTGCCCGGGCGCCCACCTGGGCGCGCAGTTCCCGGTTTTCACGGCGAAGCTTCTCGCCCTCAATAGCCTGGCGCGCACGGATGCGCAACTCGTCAAGGTCGAAAGGCTTGGTCAGGTAGTCGTGGGCGCCGAGTTTCATCGCCGCAACGGCGGTGTCCGCCGACCCATGGGCGGTCAGAACCACCACCGCGGTTTCTGGCGATACTTCCTTGACGTGACGCAAGATGGACAAACCGTCTCCATCCGGTAACTGAAGGTCGGTAATCACGAGATCCCAATGATCCTCAATCTGGGTCATGGCCTCGCTATGGCTGGAGGCGGTGCCCACAAGAAACCCGGCACGCGCGAGCCCGAGCTTCAGCACGTCACGGAGCGACGGTTCATCGTCGACGACGAGAATTCGACCCTCGGAGGGTGGCGCTATTGATTCGTTCACACCACCACTCCCGCACCCTCATTCGCGGGGAGGGCTGGCATCTCGACCAGGAGGCGAATCTTGACCCGGGTCCCGCGGGCGGGTTCCGAGGAGATCAGCAGATCCCCGCCACGAGCGCGGACAAGCCGGTGGGCGATGGCGAGTCCGAGACCTGTCCCCATGGCCTTGCTCGTTCGGAGCGGCTCGAAGAGCTGGGCGAGTCGGCGACGCTCCATGCCATGACCCTCATCAGCCACCTCGATCTCAACGGAACCGGGAAGAGCGCGGATCGAAAACCCCAGACACCCCCCCTCGGGCATCGCCTCCAGTCCGTTTCGGGCGAGATTCCAAAGGACCTGCATGAGTTCATCCTCGGCGATCGCCACCCGAAGGGCTCCGGGGTGGTGCGAGAAACTGATCCGGTGTTCAGGTCGCCGCTCCGGACTGATCTCGATCAGGCGCACAGCATCCGACAGCACGGAGTTCAGATCGCAGTAGACCACGGGCTTCTCGGTTTTCACGTCACGGAGATACGACGTCACGGTCGACGCGAGACGATCGGCCTCCTTGGAAATAATGCGAAGGAGGCTCTTTTGATCCTCCGCTATGGGCGAACCTTCGGAGAGGAGTTTGGTGGCGGCGCTGATGGCTCCAAGCGGATTACGAATCTCATGCGCAAGCTGGGCGGCCGTGCTTCCGGCCACCGCAAGCTTTTCGTTCAGAAGGGCCTGGGCCTCCAGCCGCCGCACCTCGGTCAGGTCGCGAATGACCAGCAGTCGCCCCCCGGCTGCGTTGCCCGACAGTTCGGAGATCCACAGCCCCAGCGTTCTCTGGCCTCCATCTCCTCTGACGTGTTCCAGTTCGAGCGTCGTCTCAGAGTCCGGCTGACCACGATTCCGCAACTCGGCGGAACTGAACAACTCGTTCACGGACTTGTCGCGGAGGCTGTCGCGTTGAACTCCGAGCATCTCGGCCACACTGGCGTTCGCAAAGGAGACCCGGTCGGACCGGTCGGTTACCAGGAGGCCGCTGTGTATGTTCTCCACCACCAGGCGATTGAAGTCCTGAAGCGTCGCCACTTCGCCCGCCGCCGCATCCAGACTGTCGCCCGCCCGCTTGAGGGCCTTGGTCAGAAACTGACCGAGAGCCGCCACCGGGTAAGAGGAAAGCGCCATCCCGACGAGGGCGCCAAGCAGGCCCCTAAGCGGGCCTCGAGCGATCTGCCCGACCGCTTCTTCCGGGATGGTCCCCGCTCGAACCAGTAAAAGCACCGAGGCGAAAAGGACATTCGCCACGGTTGCGAAGAAATAGCCACGGCCCAGGAGAACACTGCCGCAGAGGACGCTGATCGGATACAGGATAGAAAAGCCCGTTCGATCGACGCCAGTCAGATACACGAACCCGGTGACCACCACCAGATCCCCCAGGATCTGTACCAGCGCCTGCACCCGATAGGGCGCCAAGCCAAGAAGGATCGCGTAAAGGACGTTCAAAGCGAACGTCACAGAGATCAGAAGGAAGATCGGAACCCGGAGGGTGCCCTCCTGAACCGCCTCGAGATAGCCCGCTACGAAAAGAAGAACCGTAACAATGACGAGCCGAAAGCCGATCAGAGCGCCCAGCGAGAACGGAGCCTCCCGCGACGACGGATGGTCCCGCAGGCGGCGGATCAAAGGGGTCCTCCTGCGACCAGGCTGGGCCGGCGCGACCCGACCAATTGTTAGCTCAGCTGACTGATCAGCGAGAAGAGCGGCAGGTACATCGCGATAACGATGCCTCCGACCGTGGTGCCCAGAAACAGGATCATCACCGGCTCCATTAGAGTCAGCATGTTCGCGACCGCCTGGTCTACTTCGTCTTCGTAGAAGTCGGCGACCTTGGACAGCATGGCGTCAAGGGCGCCCGTCTGTTCACCGACGCTGATCATCTGGACCACCATGCCGGGGAAAATCTTTGTCTCTTTTAGGGGCTGCGCAATGGTGAGCCCGCCTTCCACCGACTTGCGAACCGACATCAGAGCGTCTTCGACGATCGCGTTTCCGGCCGTCTTGGCCGTGATTTCAATGCCATCGAGAATCGGCACACCGGAGGCAATCAGGGTGGAAAGAGTTCGGCAGAACTTTGAGACCGCGATCTTTCGGAACAAATCGCCGAATATTGGCATCTTCAACAGGAGTCCATCAACCATCCGTCTTCCGGAGTAGGTGGCGTAGTACTGACGAAACGCGTACTGAATGAGAAACGCTCCGATGACCAGGAAGGGCATGAGCCGAACCAGGAGATTCGAAGCCAGGATGACCAGCTTGGTGGGCAGAGGCAGTTCGGCCCCCAGGCCCGCGAACATGGCGGCGAAGGTCGGGATGACTTTCCACAGAATAACGCCGATGACGAGGACGGCAATACTGACGACCGCGACTGGGTACATCATGGCGCCCTTGATCTGGGCCTGAAGTTTCACGGACTTCTCGATGTAGGTCGCGAGCCGCTTCAGGATGGTGTCGAGAATAC
>JANLWV010000149.1:0-10611 GCA_031364765.1 Vicinamibacteria bacterium | reverse complement strand
CTTGGGCCGTAGATACAGGGTCCGGGTATCCAGTAGTTCGGTGATCGCGGGGTCTTTTCCGTAGTTCGTGGCGTAGAACCAGATCAGATAGAGCACCTGCTCGGAACCCGTGAGTTCGCCGGAGTGAACGCCGCCATCGATGTAGTAGCCAGGCTTTTCCTCGGGCGCTTTGTTCTTCCGGTTCGTGAGCTCCACGACCAGAAGGTCCTGACCCTTGTAGCTCTTGCCGATGGCCGAAACCCGGGCGAGATTCGGATACTTCTGCTCGATCTGTCTCAGAAAAGCGGCCGTCTCGGCCGCGTCGTGGTACTTCGTGAAATCCGCGGAGCCGTCGGGCCGCATCACCTGCGAGTGCGCGGCGCTTGAGAGTGCGAGCAGGGCCGTCATTCCCCAACCGGTAAAACGTGTCATCGAAAATCTCCTCGTCCAGAAGCCGCCCAGAATAGCGAGACTACGACCGAACCTAGCGCATCTCAAGGTCGACGGCCCCACGACCCCAACCGGCCGACAAGGTCGGCCAGGCCCTTGCCGGCCAGGGGCAGAAGGAAATACTGCATCGGCACCGCCACTCTCCACTCGTAGTGGAAGGGCGATTCGAAAATCAGATAGTAAAGCGGCACGATCAGCCAAAGGACGGTCGCCCGGGGAGCGTCGCGGATCGACCACCGGACGCCGATCCAGGCGAGCACCGGGACGACAAACCAAACCTGGTGAATCCGTCGAAGCGGACTGCGAAGGAACGAGGCGACGCCGGCTCGCGCCGCGAACCTCTCTTCGTCGATCCGAGCGTCGAGCCCCAAGACCACGGGAAGAGGCGGCATCTCAGATTCCGGATTTTCAACGGCCGTACCCGCGGGCAGGAGCGCTTTGGGCCCGTCGCTGAAAAGGATCATCAACGCCATGCGACGCGCCATCGCCTGGGCATACCAGAAAGGTCGGGCCTTGATGACCTCCAGGGCACGGCGATAGCGGTCACGATCGCGGGCGATGCCATCAGGCTCGGCCCACCACCCGAGGTAGTCCGGTCGACCATAGCGCTCCGCCTCCTCGGCCATCACCTGTTTGTCCCAGACCCGCGCCCCGTACTCCTTTCCGCCTGCGTCGGCCACACCCTGCCAGAGTGTGATCCCTCCATTGATACTCACGGGCACAAATTCGCCGAAGACCAGCCAGTTGCGCAGCGTGATCGGCGCCACCACAAGAAGCGAGGTGAGAGCCACCAGACTCGCGAGAAGCAGCGCACGCTTGTTCCGACCCAGGAGGAAGAAGAGAAAAACGCCTGCGAAAGGTCCAAGAAGGATGACGTTCGGTCGCAGCCAGACTCCCAGACCCAACAGGGCGCCCATGGCCAGGAGCCGGAGGACTTGACTCCGGAACGACGATCGATCCTGCACCACCGGCAGCGCTACGAGGAACCCCAGGAGAAGGGGAATAGGGGCGATGGAATCCGCCAGAATCAGACTAGAGGCGGCGGCCACATGCGGCGACATCGCTGCGAGCAGGCCGCCCAGAACACCAGCAGGAAGTCCGAAGAGGCGATAGCCAAAACCGAAAATGAGAAGGACTGCGACGGAGGTGAGGACACCCTGAACGGCGGCCACCATCGGAAAACTGCGACCAAAGACCGCATAAATCGAAGCCAGAAACATCGCGTAGCCCGGTGGCCGCGACGCAAGCCCGGTGGCCGCGGGATCCCGGACTTTCGGGAAGAGAATCCCTTCACCGCGCAGAATCGACAGCGCCGACTCGTCGTAGCGGCGCGCCATACGTGTGCCATCCTGCTCAGGCGTGTAGAGGAGGGCCGCGGTGTCCGAGAGGTAGAGACCCCGGACCAAAAGTGCCAAGACGAACAAGAATAGGCCGGACGCGGACGCGCGGAGACGCGAGGTCACCCCTGGCTCCCCGACGATTCGAGGGCCGCGACCGTTCTGGCGATGACCCCATCCAACGGTTCCAGTTTGCCGCCAACCAGGGATTCGACGGCGCTCGGATCCGATACCTCGTCGCAAAGCAAACAGGCGAGGTCGTGAGGCCTCAGGCCGAAGTATCCCGACTCCCGGGCGAGGGCGAGGGCCTCGTTTACGGGCCGCTCGCGCACTTCAACACGCCGTCCCATGATCGAAGCAATCCGGCCGACCAGCGCTCGATAGGAAAGGACTTCGGGCCCCACCAGATCGATCACCCGGGGTGAGGCCTCGCTGTGCTCGAGGGCGCCCAAAACGGCGAGCGCCGCGTCGCGAACCGCCAGGGGCTGGAGCCGATACCCGCCCTCTCCGGGGATTTCAATGTCTGGGTCGGCGGCGATCCGAAGGATGAGAGGAGAGAGAAACTCGTCGCCCGCGCCGAAGAGGTAGGACGGGCGGAACACCGTACTCGTGAGACTGGAGCGGAAAAGCGCCACTTCGCCGGCCATTTTGGCCAGGAAGTAGGAGTTCGTGCAATGCGGATTCATTCCGTAATGGGCGATACCCAGCCCGCTGAAGAAGACGAACTTCGGAACGCCGGCCGCACGGCAAGCGGCGAGGACATTGACGAGACCCGCAGGGTCGGTCCGGTCGCGGGCTCTCGGGCCCGCTGAAACCGAAGCTAGGTAGACGAGACCGTCACAGGTCGCGAGTGCTGGGATGAGCGGTGTCATCGCGTCCTTTTCCAGATCGGCGACTTGAAACGGTGTGCCCGAGAGCCCCTGAACCAGGACCGCAGCCGCCGCCGACCGAACGATGCCCACCGAACCGATGCCCTTTTGGGCGACCAGCTCGAGGAGATGCCTTCCCACGAAACCATTCGCGCCGACAATTGCGATCTTCCGCAGCATCCAGGGTGAGGAGGGTATCACTCCGCGTTTGGGGCCGGTAAGAGGAGGCCTGTGCTCCCGAGCAAGGCCCGCCTGCTATTGCTGGTAAAATCGCACGAGCGGCCCGAAGGCCGCAGGCTCAACCGGCATTTCGGCCATGTTTGGAGGATTCGAAGCATCTCCGAGGCCGTCGATTTTGATTTTGAAGGAGAGTAAAGAAGTGCGTCTAATTAAGACTTTTGCGTTCGTAACCCTTGTGGCCTTTGTGGCCGTCGCTTGCGGAAAGGGTCCGGCTCAGGCCGCTCTGACCGCCGCGGATGCCGCCGTTTCCGGCGCTCGCGCCGACGGTGAGAAGTACGTTCCCGATCAGTTCGAGGCGCTGTCGGACGCCAATGCCGCCGCGAAGTCCAAGTTTGACAGCGGCGACTATAAAGGCGCCCTGGAAGGGGCTCAGGGTGTTTCGGCCCAGGCCGAGACGGTCACGCAGGCTGCCGTCGCCAAGAAAACGGAACTGATGGAATCCTGGAAGGCCATGGAGGGTTCCCTTCCCGGCATGGTGGCCGACATTCAGAAGAAAGTCATGGAACTGGCGACCGCCCGCAGGCTCCCCAAAGGCCTCGACAAGGCCGGATTGGCGGCGGCCAAGAACGCCCTTGAAGGCGCAACCGCCATGTGGGGCGAGGCGGGAACCGCGTTCAGCGCGGGTGACGTCATGACCGCGGTGGCAAAGGGATCCCAGGTGAAGGCTACGGCCGAGGAACTGATGACCAAGCTCGGGATGTCTCCGGCGCCAGCGGTTCCCGAAGGGGCGGCCCCGGCGAAGATGTAGTCGTCCCAAGATCCCGGTTTTTTCCAGCAGGGCGATCGACCGCAAGGGTCGATCGTCTCTTAAGAGGCGAGGAGCCTGGACGTCCCCTGATTCCTCGCCTTTTTTTCGTGGCCTTCCGTTAGTCTCACCTGATTCAATGTCTTCCGGATCTCTGAACTCCCCCGCCCGGCAAGGCGTGTGGTCCCGATTCGGCGTCGAGCCCGCCGAAGAACGTGGCGCCGCTTTGCTGCTGGCCCATTCGGCCTTCATGGGGTTCGGCACCGTCTTCTTTGAAACGGCCGCGGCCGCCCTCTTTCTGGGACAATACGGCGCCTCGGCCCTGCCGTCCGTGTATCTAGCCGCGGCGGCGCTCTCTGCCGCCACCGGGTACCTCTACTCCCGACTCCAGAACCGTCTCTCCTTCGAAAGCCTCATGACCGGAACCCTGGTCGGTCTGATGCTGGTCGTGGGCTCCTTGCGCGGAGCGTTGTTCCTGACCCAGGCCGCGGGCCTCCTCTTTTTTGCGATGGTCTTCTATCGCGTCCTGTCCATCCTCACCGACCTTGAATACTGGGCGGTCGCCGCCCGCCTTTACGACCTTCGACAGGCCAAGCGGCTGTTCGGCTTCATCGGCACGGGCGAAGTGGTGGCCCGGATCATTGGCTCCTTCTCGGTTCCCCTGCTCCTGAAACTCGGCGGCGTCCCCAACCTTCTCGTCCTCTCCGCTCTGGCCCTGTTGCTTTGTGTGGTTCTCCTTCGCCGCGTTCTTCCCATGATTCCGGCGGACGAGGGTCCAAAACAAACCACCGCGGAAAAAGCCGCCCGCTCTTCGATGGGTTCCCTGGTTCAGGATCCCTACCTCCGGTTCGTCCTGATCGTCGCCTTCTGCGGCATTCTCGGAAAGTACCTGGTCGACTTCGCGTTTCTTCAGCAGGTGAAGAGCCGGTTCGCCGACGCGAAGGAAGTCGCGTCATTCTTCGCGCTCTTCTCCGGCGTCTCGCAATGCGCTTCCCTGTTCACGCGCGTGTTCCTGTCCGGCCGAGTGCTCTCGGCCATCGGCGTTCATCGAGGACTGCTGATCCTGCCGGCCGCGCACGTGATCTGCACCACGCTGCTCCTGGTCGCGGGTGGGCTGGCTCTGGGTCAGGGCCCCGTGTTCTGGCTGGTGGTCATCAATCAGGGCATCTACAAGACCTTCAAGCACCCCATCGACAACCCGTCGCTCAAGACGCTCTATCAGCCCATACCCAAAGACCGGCGCCTCTCCCTCGCCATCGCGGTGGACGCCGTCCTGAGCCCGTTGGGCATCGCTCTCTCCAGCGCTTTGATGGTTTTGTTCACGAGCGTTTTTCACGCGGACCCGGTCCGATTCGGATGGGCGCTGCTCGCCTGCTTCCTGTTCTGGCTGTGGAGCGCGCGCGCCGCCGGAACCGAGTATGTCCGGGCCCTGGTCGTCGCCCTGCGTGGCCGAATCGAAGATGTGGAATTTGCCTTCGACGACGAGCAGGCGGTCGCGACTCTGCGGGAGACCCTCAAGAACGGGTCGGAGGACGATGCGCTGGTCGCCCTGCAGATTCTGGGCGACCACACCCCCGCCGCGCTGAGTCCGATGCTCGCCGACCTGGTGAGTCATCCGTCGAGGGAAGTCCGCCGCGCTGCGCTGGAGCGCATCGAAGTCCATCAACCGGCGGGAATCGCAGCGACGATCCGGCTGCGTCTTGGGAATGAACCGGATGACGGGTTGCGCGCGCTGGCCCTTCGCGCCCTCTCTGCCATCGAGGGAGCTTCGTCCAAGGTCGAGTTGATGAGCTACACCGGAAGCTCGATCCTGGCGCTCCGGGAAGCGGCGATTCTCGGTCTTCTGCGGATGGAAGCGCCTCAAGGGACGGAGGGGATTCGTGAGCTCGCGCGGTCGCCGGACGTGGCTCATCGCTCGGCGGCCGCCCGATTGCTTCGAATTGCGGGAATCCGCGCGGCCATCCCGGTTCTGAAGGCCCTGGTCGAGGATGAAGACATCGCGGTGAGCCGGCTGGCCCTCATCGCCGCCGGTCAGATGAAGGAACCCGAGCTTGTTCCCCTCCTGGTTCAGAAGGTGAATCAGCGCGGTGTGCTCGGGGCGGCGAGAGCCGCGTTGGTGCTCTGCGGGGAGATCGCGGTTCCCCAACTGACCCGCGCCTTCGACGAGACAAGTCGCAGCGACGTGCGGCGAGGTCTGGTTTCGGCGATGAGCAGAATCAAGTCTCAGGACGGCCTCCGCTTTCTGCTTTCCAAGCTCGACGTCGAGGACATTGCCGTGCGCCAGGAAGTGATTCGCGCGCTCTCCCAAAATCGCTTTGTGGTCTCAAGCGACCAGGAGCGGAAGCGGATCGAAGCCCTGGCCCGGAAGGAAGCGCAACGTGCCATCGAGACACTCTCCCACGTAAGGGACCTGGATGGGGTAGACGGGACCGAAATCCTGAGGCGGGCGCTCATCGGCTCCCATCGAAACACGAGGGAACGGATTCTCATGCTCCTCGGTTTCACGCGCGATCCGAAGGCCCTTCTCGCCGTGCGCACGCACATTGACGCGGCCCATAAGGATCGTCGCGCCTACGCCCAGGAAATTCTGGACGTAGTTCTCACTCGCGAGGAACGGGAGCTGTTCATGCCCGCCATTCTTGGGTCCATTGACGACGTGACTCCGGAACAGGCGGCCGCCATGGGTTTGGCCCGGGCCAGCGCGGCCGACCGGGTGAAGGCCTTTTTCTTGAATCCATCTCCCGGGCTGGAGAACTGGATTCGGGCTGCCGCTCTCGAGGCAGCGCCGCATATGAAGACTCGGGGCCTGGATGCGGCGATCGGGACGTTTCTCGCCTCCCCGGTGGGCGCCAACTTTTCAAAAACTGGAGAATGGAGTCTCGCCGCCATACGCGGCCTGCTTCGAGCGAAAGGGGTCGGACCCATGTTGCTGATCGAAAAAGTCATCACCCTCAAGGCGGTGGAGATGTTCGCGAGGACGCCCGAGGATGTCCTGGCCGATGTGGCCGCCCTGGCCGAAGAGGTACGGTTCAAAGCGGGAGACGCCATCTTCGCGAAAGGCGACTCCGGGGAGAGCCTGTACGTCATCGTTCGGGGAGAAGTGAAGGTTCACGACGGAGATCTGGATCTCAAGCGCCTCAAGGACAAGAGCGTGTTCGGAGAACTCGCGGTGCTCGATCCCGAACCCCGATCGGCCTCGGTGACCGCCATTTCGGACACGCACTTGCTCCGACTGGACCGGGAGGCGTTTCTGGAGATGATGACGGGCAACATGGAAGTGGTTCGGGGCGTGCTGTCGGTTCTCTGCGACCGTATCCGCGAGAAACTGGTCGAGGCCGCACCCGCGCGACCGCCCGCCCCCAGTGCCTGACGTCTGTTAAACTCCGCTCCCTTTCGCGGGGCGGTTAGCTCAGCGGTGGAGCGTCGGCTTTACACGCCGCAGGTCGCAGGTTCGAATCCTGCACCGCCCACCAAAAGCTGAATGCCCGTCGAGGAAAACCGCGGGGTGGTAGTTCAGTTGGTTAGAACGCCGGCCTGTCACGCCGGAGGCCGCGGGTTCAAGTCCCGTCCACCCCGCCAAAGCTCGTCTCTGCCGAGCACCTGGCCAGTGGACGTCAAATCTCAGGACCGGCTCTGGTAAGCCTTGAGACCCTCGCCCAGGACGCGAATCGATCGACGCAGATCATCACAATTGAGGACGTACGCCATGCGTACTTCATCAGACCCAAGCCCCAGAGTCGCATAGAAGCCGGCCGCCGGAGCGACCATCACAGTCTCACCTTCAAACGAGAACTCCTCAAGCAGAAAACGCGCAAAGGTTTCGCTGTCTTTCACCGGGAGCCGAGCCACCACATAGAAAGCACCCTCGGGCTTGCGAAGAAAGACATTGGGAAGCTTCGAAAGCTCCTCGTAAATCACGTCGCGGCGCATCTGATATTCGGCGCGGACGCTCGCGTAATACTCGGGGCCAATCTCCGACATGCCCAAGGCGAGGACTTGAGCCAGGCCAGGAGGCGACAACCGGCCCTGAGCCGCGCGGTTCACCGCGGCGATCACGTCGGCGTTTTTGGAGACGAAGCACCCCAGGCGAATGCCACAGGCGCTGAACCGCTTCGACAACGAGTCGACCACCACCACGCGATCTTGAAGTCCCTCAAGGTCGAGGGCCGAAGTGGCGGTCAGGCCATCGTAGACGAACTCCCGATACACCTCGTCGGAAACCAAAAAGAGGTCGTGGTCTCGACAGAAGTCAGCCACCCGCTGGGTCTCCTCTCGTGAGTAGACGGTACCGGTGGGATTGTTTGGATTGCAGAGAAGAACAAAGCGCGTGCGCTTGGAAAGGGCCGCCTCGAACGCCTCCGGTGGCGGCAGATGGAACCCCTCCTCGCCCCGACACCGAACCGCCACCAGCTTGACGCCGGTCATCGCCGCGAATGAGCTGTAGTTCGTATAGAAGGGCTCGGCGACAATTACTTCATCGCCCGCCTCGGCCAGGCACAAGAATGCGAAGAAGACCGCTTCGCTGCCCCCGGTAGTGGCGATGATGTTCTGCGTCTCGACCTGGAGTCCGACGGAGGCGTAGTAGCGAGACAGAGCAGCCAGATACTGCGGTGTGCCGGCAGATGGAGAGTAGGCGATGACCGGGTCCACCGACTGCAAACGGTCGCGCATGACCTTTGGGGTCTCGAGATCGGGCTGGCCGATATTGAGATGGAAGACCTTGACCCCTCGGGCTTTCGCCGCATCGGCGTAGGGGGCCAGCTTCCGAATGGGCGAAGGCGGAAGGGCCAGACCTCGGGAAGAAACCTTGGGCACGTTCTAGACCTCCACGCTCGTCGGGATTTTCTCTTAGACTCTGGGGATTCCGCGTGTCCGGTATCCCCCGGAACCGTTTTCATTCTAGGTCTTCCAAAATGCTGGCAGGATTCGGCCGCTTTCTGGTCCTTGCAACACTTGCCGCCGGTGGCTCCCTTCTGGGGAATTCGCCGGTTAAAGGCGCTCTCCTCGGCGTCTTCGCGGGGGGTGTGGTTCTCCTCCTCGAAACGGTCGTGGGTCGAAGTGCGCCACGGCAGGTTCTTTGGGGCAGCGTCGGTCTGCTCGTGGGCCTGGTGCTTGCGGTTCTCGCGGGAAGCGCCCTCGCGCCAAACAATACGTCGACCGAGACCGCAATTCGCGTGGGTCTCGCCGTGGGTCTTGGGTGGATCGGTCTTGCCACCGGCGCCCGGCGCGCGGATTGGTTCTCTTTGTCCCGCCTCCGCTCGGACTGGCAGGCATCGTCGGATACGTTCGTCGCCAAGAGCACGCCGAAGATCCTGGACACCTCCGTGATCATCGACGGTCGCATTGCCGAGATCGCGGACGCCGGTTTCATGGAAGGTCCTCTGGTCATCCCCCAGTTCGTCCTCGTGGAACTCCAGCAGGTGGCAGACTCCTCCGATCCCCTCAAGCGCAATCGGGGCCGTCGGGGTCTGGACATGCTGCAACGCATCCAGAAGAATCCCGTCGTGGCCATCCAGATCGTCGACACGGATTTCCCGGACGTGAAGGAGGTCGATCTGAAGCTCATCGAACTGGCGCTCCGGACCGAAGGCAAGATTGTCACCAACGATTTCAACCTCAACAAGGTGGCTCAGCTCCGCGGCGTCAAGATCCTCAACATCAACGACCTCGCCAACTGCCTGAGGCCGCTGGTGCTCCCCGGTGAGCCGATGCGGATCTTCGTGAGCAAGGAAGGCAAGGAACACGGTCAGGGCGTCGGGTACCTCGACGATGGCACCATGGTGGTGGTGGAGGGCGGCCGGCGAGCTCTCGGTCGCACCATCGACGTGAACGTCACCACCGTCCTTCAGACCGCGGCCGGAAAGATGATCTTCGTCCGCTGGCCCGAGGCCTCGGCCGACGATCTTTCGCGCAAGGAAACCAAGCCCGTTATGCGAAGGGGCGAGGCCAGGCACAACGGGGACAGCCAGCCGGCGAGTCTCCGGGACACCGACGAAGTCCCCCTGGCCTCACGCCAGACCGCGGAAGTCCTTCCCGCCGTTGCCAACGGTGGTTCGAACCGGGGCGAGTAGCGCTCTCCGATTTTCATGAATCGGCTCGCCTTCCTTTGATCCGGCTGGCCTTCACAGTTCTCACTTTTTTTCTTTCCGGCCTCGTCTTCGCGACCCTCGGAATCCTGGCCTGGCCGGTGAGCCGGGATGGCGAAATGGGGTTTCTGGTCACGCGCCTGTGGGCCCGCGTGATACTCGGAGTGGCTGGAGTGCGCACGACTACGGAGATTTTGGCGAAGCTTCCGGAAGGACCGGTGGTTTTCGTGTCGCACCATGTGAGCGCTCTCGATATCCCGATCCTCTTCGCGGCGCTCCCCCGACCGTTTCGAATCGTCTACAAGCGTTCTCTTCTCTATGTCCCGCTCCTGGGTCTGTTCCTGGCCGCGGCGCGCCACATCTCTATCGACCGGTCCCGGGCCTTCAGCGCGAAGCGGAGCCTTTTGGCCGCCGCGCGACGCATTACCGGCGGCGTGTCCGTCGCCCTCTTTCCGGAGGGCACCAGAAGCGGCGAGGCGCCCATGGGCTCCTTCAAACGCGGGAGCTTCAAACTGGCGGTCGAAGCCCAAGCACCCGTGGTACCGGTCAGTCTCATCGGGTTACGGGGCGTGGTCGGAAGGGGTCGAATCACACCCGGCGATGTGAAGGTCAGGATTCATGCGCCGCTGGTTAGAGGCCTTGGCCCGGACGCGGTAGAAACACTCGCGACCCAGGCCGAGACCGTGATCCGGGACGAGGTTGAAAAACAATGACAAGGACGCCAGGGTAGGGATCGCACTTCGTCTGAAGGGACCCGACCCGGCCATTCGTCCGGCTAGTCTTGAAATCATGCCGGCGATCGAGACACCTGCGCGCACGCGCGAAGAGATCATTCTCGATGGCCTGAACGAGGCGCAGCGCGGCGCGGTGCTTCATGGCGATGGCCCGCTGCTCATCGTGGCGGG
>JANLWV010000068.1:0-2133 GCA_031364765.1 Vicinamibacteria bacterium | reverse complement strand
TACGGGATCCATGAAGTGGTGACGGCTCTGTCCAAACACCTGTTCAATGGCTCCCTGTGGCCCGATTTCACCTCGATTCCGGACGATCTCACGCCGGTTCTGAAGCTGGTGACCATCGAACCGGAGAAGCCGGTGAAAGTGGACGGTCTGAAGATTCGGGCGGTGCCCGTCTCGCACTCCGTGCCCACCACCGGTTTCCTGGTGGATGACGGGAAGAGTTGTCTCGCATTTTCGAGCGACACCGGACCGACCCACCATTTCTGGGATGTCGTGAACGCCACGAGGAATCTGACCGCGGTCATCACGGAATCGTCCTTCCCAAACAACGAAGAGGATCTCGCCCGCATTTCCGGACACCTGACCCCCGCCCTCCTCGGGAAAGAGCTTGACAAGTTGAAACGTGACGTGCCGGTCTACATCTACGGCGCCAAGCCTCGTTTCGTCTCCCGGATCAAGAAGGAACTTGCGGCTCTCAAGCGCAAGAACGTGCACATGTTCGTTCAGGGCCGGACCTACACGGTTTAACCTGCCCGCCGAAGAACAGCCCGCCTGGAGGCAACAAGGCGCCTTCAGGCCGATTCCTCACCCTCAGGGCCACTGGGTCGGTTCACCATTTCCATTGTGCTAGAGTTCCTGAAGAGCACAACATATTGGGGTGATTTCGCTTTCATGATGCGTCTGGATCAAGTTGAAATCGTTGGCTTTAAGTCGTTTTGCGACCGACAAGAACTGACGTTCAAAGGGGGGGTCACGGGGATCGTCGGACCCAATGGTTGCGGCAAGAGCAACATCTCGGACGCCATCTCCTGGGTTCTCGGTGAACAAAGCGCTAAGAGCCTGCGCGGCGGGGCCATGTCCGACGTTATTTTTGCCGGAACCGTCGCCCGGCAGCCCGTGGGCATGGCTGAGGTCAACCTCAAGCTGACCGGTCTCAATGGTCGGAGCCCCGACGGCCGGGAGGAATGCACGATCTCCCGCAGGCTCTACCGAAATGGCGAGAGCGAGTACCTGATGAACGGGGCGCTGTGCCGCCTGCGCGACATCCACGAGTTGTTCATGGACACCGGCCTCGGGTCGAAGGCGTACTCTTTCATCGAGCAGGGCAAGATCGGACAGATCCTCTCGAACAAGCCGACCGACCGCCGCGCTCTGATCGAAGAAGCGGCCGGGGTCACGAAGTACCGGGCCCGTCGTCGTCAGACCCAGTTGAAGCTCGACGCCACCCAGGCGAATCTGCTCCGCGTCAACGACATCGTCACCGAAGTCGAGAAGCAGCTCGACTCGCTCAAGCGCCAGGCCTCGAAGGCCCGGCGGCGCATGGTCCTCCAGGAGGAACAGCTTGGCCTCGAACGGATCGTCTACGGTCGGACCTTCGCAAAACTCCGCACCGATTCAGACGACCTCGCGGAACGCGCGAGGGTCGAGTCCGATCGCGCCGCGCATATCGACGCCACCATCACCGCGGCCGAGGTAGCGCTTGAAGCCGGTCGTCTGGGTGTGCTGGAGCAGGAGAAGGCGCTCGAGATCATCCGGGGCGAGCATTCCGATTTGACTCTGCGGGCAAACAAACACGAGACGCACTCGACCTACTGCCGCGATCAGTCGCGAGACGCGGTCTCGCGTTCGCAGGCGGCTTTACGGGAGGCCGAGGATCTGAAGGCGCGCCTGTCGCCGGTGGGCGACGCGCTCAGGCAGCACGAGGCCGACGTCTTCTCCATCGCCCTACAGCGGACGGCGAGCGAAGCGACGCTGCAGGGGATTGAAGCCCGGCTCGACCAGGCCTTCGCGGCGCTGCGGAATGTGGAAACGGAAATGGACGCCGCGCGGTCGACCCAGCTTTCTGCCCTGACCCGAATCTCGGCCCTCGGTTCCGCCCGAGCCGCCGCACTCGAGCGCGTCGAGCGCGCTTTGGCCGCCCTTTCGAAACTCAGGACCGAGTTCGACGAAGTGTCTCGCGAGCGCGAGCGGGTCAAGTCCTCGCTCGTGCAGGCGGCCTCGCGGCGCGAGGAGGGCGAAGCAGCGAAGGGTGTTCTGCTCGACCGGCTCACGAAGGCGAAGAAAGACCGGCTCGAAGCGGAGACCGAACGCGGCCATCTCGGACTCGAGCTCGACGGCCTGCACCGCGAGCGCGAT
>JANLWV010000105.1:0-6693 GCA_031364765.1 Vicinamibacteria bacterium | reverse complement strand
GCTTCTTCCAGCCTCCCGAGAGGATCGACGTCATGGCGCTTGGATCATCGAAGCCGGATTTGCCCATCACGATGGCGACCTTGGTATCGGCTTCGTGCGGATCGAGAGCTTCCCCCGTTAGCGCACCCCGGAGAACCTGCTCCACCGTGAGATCAGGATCGAACTTCGGATCCTGATCCACGAAACCGAAGCGGAGGCGTTTGCGGGCGGCGCGTGTTCCGCGACTCGGTTCCTCAAGCCCGGCGAGGATCTTCAGCAGCGTGGTCTTGCCCGAACCGTTCGGGCCCACGAGGCCGATATGGTCTCCCTCGAAAATTCCGAAGGAGAGGCCTTCGAACAGCGGCGCTGAACCGAACGCCTTTGAAAGATCCTGACAACTCAACAACAGCTCAGCCATTATTCCTTTTTCACAATTTCTTCTTTGGCCTCGCGATCGAGGCGCTTGATCCGAATCTCTTCCTTGAGTCCTTCGCCCCAGGTCACGCACTCTTTCGACCACGCGAGCGCTACCGGAAGATGCGCGCGGGTGTAGCGCGAGCCTTTTCCATCCTCGTGCTGCTTCAGTCGCGCGGCCAGGTCCTTGGCGACGCCCGTGTACAGCGATCCGTCGCCGCAACGCAGCATGTAGACCCAAGGCAAGGGGTCATTCTAGATGGCCGCGCTTCAAACCTCTTCTTCGGCCTCCGGGACGGCGCCGATCTGCTTGCGCATCGAGGCCGCGACGAACGCGGCGGGAATAGCCAGGATCGACATCGCGATGAGGGCGCGGGCCATCCCTTCGAGTTTCCAGCCCAGATACAGCGCTCCCATGACGAGGTCGTTGTCGATGCCGCGTTTGCCCTCGAGATACCACGCTTTCTCGACGGTGTTGCCGAGCAGAACAAAGCCGAGCCGGAGGCTGGTGAAGAGCATCATGAAAGCGACGAAAACGTAGAGAGGTCTTTCGGCCTCTATCTTGCAGCCCCATCCGGTCAGCCCGCGATAGAGGAAGAGGGCTCCAAAGACGATTTCTCCGCCGTGGCCGCCGAGGGTTATGGCCAGGTGTTCTCCTCTGGTGTTGTACATGAGGAAGTAGGCCACCGCCACCCCGAGGAGGGCGGCGAGAATCCCTCGCCTCTCCCGCTGCCACCAGGCAAGGATCACGAGACCCACGACCCACGCCCATACGATCAGAGCCGACCGATCGTAGTCGGTCATCGTGACCCCGCCTCCTTCCGCGAAATCGAAGGCCGGTACGGCGCTGTAGCCGAAGACCCAGAAAACGACGGTGTGGCCGATTTCGTGAACCAGGGTGGAAAAGGGACGCAGAACGAACGAAAGAAATGGGAAGAAGGTCAGCGCGCAGGCCATGGCGAGACCAATGGCGGCCGCTTTCCACCCCGCGTGCGTGATGCCGAGTATTTCGGGCGGAGGAGATGGAGCAGGGTCCTGGAGAGACCAGGGGGTCGAGACCGCGGAGGCTCGAACGGTTCCAGGTGGAGTCTCAAGAGGGGTCCCGCCAGACGACCGCCATTTTGCGAAGATGATGCCGCAGGACGGGCAGTCTTCGGCCTCGTCAGCAGCTTCGGCCGAACAGCGTGGGCAGGTCATGACTCTCCGGGCGCTTCTGTGCGAACGTTAGCCGGAATCGGCGGGTATTTCAGACCAGGATGACGATCACTAGAAGCGACTGTCTGACTCTCGACGCAAACGATGGCCTCGCTCCGATGCGGGGACACTTCGCGATGGAAGATGTCGATGCCCGGGGACTGATCTACCTCGACGGCAACTCGCTGGGCGTTCTTCCCAAAGCAACGGGGGCGCGGCTGCAACAGGTGGTGCAGGTCGAATGGGGCCGCGATCTGGTTCGGAGCTGGAACACCGCCTCATGGATCACACTGCCGCAGAGTGTCGGCGACAAGATAGCGCGTCTGGTCGGCGCCGGGCCGGGTGAGGTCCTCGTCGCCGACTCTACGTCGGTCAATCTCTACAAGGTGCTGAGCGCCGCCCTGGCCCTCATGAAGGCCGATGCGCCCCACCGGCGACGGATCCTGGCCGAGCGGGGCGATTTCCCGAGCGATCTCTACATCGCGGACACGCTTTCTCGGGAGATGGGCTTTGAGTTGACGTTGGCCGACGCCGAGGAAATCCTTGGGCAAATGGATGATCGCGTGGCCGTGGTATCGCTGACCCATGTGAATTACCGGACCGGTCGCATGCACCGCATGGACGAAGTGACTCGCGCGGCGCACCACGTCGGGGCGCTGATGGTCTGGGACCTTTCGCATTCGACGGGCGCCGTGCCCGTGAACCTCAAGGGAAACGGCGACGTGGCCGGCGCGGCGGATTTTGCGGTGGGTTGCGGATACAAGTATCTGAACGGTGGCCCGGGCGCCCCCGCCTTCGTCTGGGGCCACCCCCGTCACACCGAGCGCATGGACCGTGAGCACGTACGGCAACCGCTCTCGGGTTGGCTTGGCCACGCGGCGCCGTTCGAGTTCGCGTCCGACTACCGGCCGGGGGCCGGCATCTCGCGGTTCCTGTGCGGGACGCCGCCCATCCTCTCGCTCGCCGCGCTCGACTCAGGGGTCGACGTGTTCCTCGCGGCCGAGGCTTTGGGAGGGATCGAGGCCCTTCGGGCGAAGTCGATCGCCCTGACGAGTTTGTTCATCGACCTTGTCGAATCGCGATGCGCCGGACACGGTCTGACCCTGGTTACGCCGCGTCAGGGCGCTGATCGAGGCAGCCAGGTCAGCTTCGCGCATGAGAGCGGCGGTTACGCGATCATGCAGGCCCTGATCGCACGCCGCGTGATCGGCGACTTCCGCGCTCCGAACATCCTGCGCTTTGGTCTCGCTCCGCTCTACACGAGGTTCGTCGACGTGTGGGACGCCGTGGACCACCTGGAGAGCGTGCTTCGAATCGGCGAGTGGCGGGAGCCGCGGTTCAGTGTGCGGGCGGCGGTTACCTAAGGCCGCCTCTGGTCAACCCTTCCTTGGCGCACACCCGAGCCGATAGGCGTTTCTTGAAACAAACGTGCGTCGCCGCCACGATGAGGGTACGCTCGTGGGTATGCGTGGCGTATTCCTCCACCGGCAGTGTCTCGCCACGGGCCCTGACCCACGCGAGGTGAGCGCCGCGCCGGAATTCGGGCCATGACCCCGGCCGATCGGCATCACGAACTCCCCGACGAGCAGGGGCTCGCACGCCAGTTGTCGTCGGTCCAGCAGACCACCATGGCGCTCGGAGGCGCTATCGGGACGGGGCTGTTTCTCGCGAGCGGCCTGGCCGTCAACGTGGCCGGACCCGCGGTCATCCTCTCCTACGTCATCGTGGCCGTCATCTCGCTGCTCCTCGGACGCGCGCTGACCGAGATGGCGGTGGCTCATCCAACCGCAGGGGCCTTCGGCGTCTACGCCGGGATGTACCTCTCGCCGTTCGCGGGCTACGCGGTCCGCGTGAGCTATTGGTTGATGCAGGTCGTCGCGACCGGGGCTCAACTGGTCGCCGCGTCGATCTACATGGGCTATTGGTTTCCCGCCGCGCCCGGTGCGGTGTGGGTGCTGGCCTTCGCGGCGGCGCTCTTGTACATGAACACGTTGGCGGTCGGCCGGTTGGGCACGATCGAGTACTGGCTGGTCATGATCAAGGTCCTGGCCCTGGCCCTGTTTGTCGGATTCGCCGTTCTGGTCGTGTTCGGCCTGACCGGCGAGCCGGCCATCGGCCTGCGAAACATCACCGGGCAGGGCGGCTTCGCGCCGTTCGGCCTCTCCGGGGTGTGGCTCGGCTGTTGTTTCGCCATCTACTCGTTTATCGGGGTCGAGATCGTGGGCGTCACCTCCGGGGAAGCGTCCGACCCGGCGCGGACGATTCCTTCGGCCATGCGACGTTTGGTCTTCGGTCTGTCCGCCATCTACATTCTGACCATCGCGCTGCTTTCGGCGCTCTCTCCATGGAATGAGCTGGGGGTCGGCGAGAGCCCCTTCGTGCGGGTGATGGCGGGCCTCGGCATACCCTTCGCCGCCGGCCTGATGAATTTTGTGGTGCTCAGCGCCGCGCTTTCGAGTTCGAACGCGAACCTCTACCTGATTTCGCGGACGTTGTTCTCGCTGGCCCGCGCCGGTTTCGTGTCCCCGGGCCTCGGCGTGGTCACCCCGCGCGGGGCTCCGGTGAACGCCCTCCTCGTGTCAAGCGTCGGCCTCGGCGCGGCCGTGCTGGTCCGGGCGCTCTGGCCCGACTCGGCCTACGTCTGGTTCTTTGGCGTGGCGCTTTTCGGCGCGCTGTTTGTGTGGCTCATGATTTTCGTCACCCACATCGCGTTCCGCGCGCCCGTCATTCCGCTCGGCTCCTGCGCAGGAGCCGCTCTGCTGATGGGCATTCTGTTGTCGACCTGGTGGGCCCCCGGCCTGCGCTCCACGTTGATTGCCGGTGGCCCGTGGCTCCTGCTGCTGGCGATTGGCTATCGCCTTTCGGCCGCGCGTTCCTCGGTTGGATCAGCCTGAGTGCGTGCGGGTCTCGAAATCTGCGGGCAGCGACACCTCCAGCAGGTGCAGATCGTCGGAACAGTCGAGGAGGGCCGTCTTCATACCCGGCGGAATCACGTAGGCGTCTCCCGCGCTGAGCGCGTGGGCGTCCTGTCTCTCTCCGCGAAGCGTCATGGATCCCGAAAGCACGAACGTGAAGAGTATGTCCGAGGTGTGACTGGTGAAGGGTCCGGGGGCCCGGTCGACAAGACGGGCCACGCTCACCGAGGCCGCACCGGCGGTCGCGGCGCTGATGCCGGTCTCCCGAGCCTCGAACCCGGGCCGTCTGAAGGGCGTCCAGACCGCCTTTGCCGCTTCGCTCCGGCAGAATCTCTGGCCGCTAAAATCTCGATCGGGCCTGAGCAGGGAAGTCGGAAGTTCCATCTCGTGATCCATGGTGGTGATGTGCTCAGCGGGTACGCTGACTTCAATCACCTCGAGATTTGGGGACGCCTCAAGAACCCGGTGACGAATCTTCGGCGGTTGAATGACGCAATCGCCGGCCTTCAGAACAAAAGGCGGCCCTTGATCCTCATACACCAGCCTGACCCAGCCGTGGGAGCAGAAGATCAACTGGAAACCCACCGTGTGGTAGTGGACCATGTCCGGCACGGGGCCGGCCTCAGGGATGCGGATATGTGACGCGATCATTGCGCCGCCCAGGCGACCGGGAATCAGATCTCGATAGTGCATGCCCGCGCGACCGATGACCCAAGGGTCGCCGTCCTTCAGGCGACGCACGACGAACGAATGCTGCGTCCGAGGCGTCTCCAACTGTGGAGCAGCGTCCACGATCTGAATGCTCGTCCCGTTGGGAGCGATCAGTTCTCGATCGCCGCCCGCCACGGCGTCGGGATCGAGGCAGAGCAGCCGCAGAACTCCCGGCGCGGCGACCGCATGGCGATCCAGCCTGATGCGCAGGCCATGCCCGATGAGAACCGCGATAGCCGGATCGTCCGCGGGGAAGATGGTGTCCAACCGGAACCCCAGCCGCTGGGTGAAAAAGTCGAGATCTCGCGCCATGTCCAGAGAGGGAAGGCAGACCTCAATCGCCCGTATGTTCTTCTCCAGGCCCGGCGTCATGAGCCGAACATACCCCTTCGTTGCCGGGATATTCTTCGGTCGGCCCCTGAAAATGAAAGGAAGCTCGAAATGCTTCGATTCGCTCTGACCCTGTCGCTGCTCTATCTCGCCGCTCTCACTTCTGCTGCCGAGAACGCGTCGGCGCGCGTTGTGCGTGAGGTGGGCGATGCGTACCTGCAGGTGATCACCCGGGAAAGTCCCATGCGGCGGCTCAAGCTTGGCCTGCCCATTGAGTCCTTGCCGGACGTCACCCTCGCGGGGGAAGAGCGCGAGGCCAGGGGCGCGCGCGACCTTCTGGCCCGGCTCCGTCCGGCGAAGCGGCCCGAGTTGAGCCACGAGGAGAGGCTGTCGCTCGACGTCCTAACCCGTCAGTTGACGTTGCGGGTCGCGAGCCCGAGGACCTTCTACTTCCGCTTTCAGGTGACGCCGTACCTGTCGCCGCTGGGCGGCGTCGGTCAGATCTTCGCGGCTTTGCCTCTCGTCGCCGCGGCCGATCGTGAACGTTATCTCGCCCGTCTCGGCGAGGTTCCGGCCCTGGCCGGGGCCATCGTGACGAACCTCAAGGCTCAGGCTCGAAAGGGGATTCGCGTCCCCAGGCCCGAACTTGATCTCGTGGACGGTTTCTTGAAGGCCTTCACCGCGACTGGCGAGGCGAGCCCCTTCCGGCCGAAAGTCCAGCGTCTTGCCGTAGTGTCCGATCCGGAGCGCGCGGCGTTCCTGAAGGCGGTCGATGCGTCGATCGAAGGCCGAGTCGCGCCCGCCATCGCGCAACTGGCCGCCGCGGTTTCGGGGGAGTACCGGGCGAAAGCTCCCGTGGGCGTCGGGATGAAGCAGTATCCGGGCGGCCTCGCGGCGTATCGAGAGTTCGTGAAATTTCACACCACCATGGACGTGACCCCCGAGCAGGTTCACGAGATCGGGCTCAGGAACGTCGCGAGCATCGCTGGCGAAATGGCGAAGATCCGGGCCGAGCTGGGGTTTGAAGGCACGCCGGCTGAATTCAAGGAGTCGCTGCGCACGAATCCTCGACTCTTTCCCAAAACACCCGAGGAGATTGGCGAGCGGCTCATGAGCTACATCACCCGGATCGAGCCCACGGTCGATCGCT
>JANLWV010000075.1:0-4990 GCA_031364765.1 Vicinamibacteria bacterium | reverse complement strand
CACAGCTCCGCGCAAAAGCCGCAGGAGCCCGGCGCCGTCCGACTCGATCCCGGCAGAATGGACCATGTCTCCCGGGGGCGGCACGACGCCTGCGATCGGCCGGGCGCCGAAATACGCGAGCAGATTCAGCCGCGGACGGGGGCCTCTGCCTTTCGCGTTGCCCAGCATCCATTCGACCCGGAGCGTTTCGCCCTCACATTGAAAGCGCCCGGCGCTTGGTTCGCCCGAAAGGAGCGGCGCCAGTATGCGCCGGCGCGAGGCCAGTAGTCGCCGTGTCTCGGCGAGCCAGGCGTTATGGGGCGGGGTGTCACGGTCCTCCCAGCGGAGCTTGGACGCGAGAAAAGTGGACAGCGCATTGGGGTCGGGAATGCGTGCTCGCGCGGATTCGTCGGCGAAAGCCGCGAAGCGACCGAACTCCTCGCGCCGTCCGCGCGACACCGCCTCCGCGAGCTCCGGTCCGAAATCGCAGAAGAACAGGAAGGGTGTGGCAGCCGCAAACTCCTCACCCATGAAAAGCATGGGCGTATGCGGGGACAGCAGCACGCAGGCGTAAGCGGCGCGCAGGAGCACCGGATCGCCCAGCGCGTGGATGCGTTCGCCGAAGGCGCGGTTGCCTACCTGGTCGTGGGTCTGAAGAAAGGAGATAAAGGCGGCAAGAGGCAGATGGGTGCTGGGTTCGCCCCGCGGCGCGCCGTCGCGGAAACGCGAGGGCTGCCCCTGGTAGATAAAACCCTGGGCAAGCGCGCGCCCGAACTGGGCGACCGGCGCGTCAATGAAGTCCGCGTAATAGCCGTCGGTCTCACCGGTGACCAGCACATGGGCGGCATGGTGGAGATCGTCGTTCCATTGCGCGGCGCCAGCCAAGGGAGCGCCCTTCTCATCGCGCTCAAGAAAGGAGGCCTGGTTCGCGTCGTTCTCGAGCACCACGTGCACGAGCCGCTCGCGGCCGGGACCGGCTTGCAGCGCGTCGCAGATCTCACCCACAATGTGGCGCTCGGAGTTATCGCGTATCGCGTGGATCGAGTCCAGCCGCAGCCCGTCGAAGTGGAACTCGTCCACCCAGTAGAGCGCGTTGTGGACGAAGAAATCCCTCACCGTCCGCGAGGCCGCACCGTCGTAGTTGATGGAAGCACCCCAGGGTGTTCGGTGGGCGGGGTCGAAAAACTCCGGACAGTAGGCATGGAGGTAGTTGCCTTCCGGCCCGAAGTGGTTGTAAACGACATCGATCAGCATCATCAATCCGAGTCCGTGAGCGGTGTCCACCAGGACTTTGAGTTCGTCTGGTGTGCCGTACGAGGCATCGGGAGCGAAAAGCAGCACTCCATCGTAGCCCCAGTTCCGACGGCCCGGGAAGTCGGCTAGGGGCATAAGTTCCACTGCAGTGATGCCGAGTTCGGCGAGCTCCCCCAACCGGTGCTGGGCCGCCGCAAAAGTGCCATCGGGGGTAAAAGCACCCACATGGAGTTCGTAAATAACCGCCTCTTCCCAGGGGCGGCCGCGCCATGCGTCGTGACGCCATGAATAGGCGTTCGGGTCGATGACCTGGCTTTTGCCATGGACGTCCCCGGGGTTGAAGCGCGACGCCGGGTCGGGAACGCGCAGGCCGCCGGGAAGGCGGTAGCGGTAGCAGTCTCCCGCCCGGGCCTGAGGCGCCACCAGCCGGTGCCAGCCGCCTTCGTCTCTGGTCATCGGGTGCGAGGCCACCGCGTCATCGGGCCCATGCTCCAACACGACCTGGTCGACGCCGGGCGCCCACAGCGCAAACCGGACTCCACCGCCGTCCAATACGCTCGCGCCGAAAGACATGGCGTGGGCGCGTTTCATGGGCGGGTCCCGGCGCGGCTCAGGAGCACAAACGACCGGGACTGCAGCGGATAACTTGCCTGCGTCCAGGTGGGCGTCGGAGCGGTGAACAAGCCCTCCTTTTCCGGCGGCACAACTTCCGCTGCGGTGTCGATCAACAGCCCCCACGCGGCCTCGCCGGCGGCCGGGAGCGTAAACGGAACCTCGTCATTGTGGCTGCTGAACAGCAGCAGGAAATCGTCGTCCCAAAGCGCCTCGCCGCGTGGTCCCGGCTCCGAAATGCCCCGGCCCGATATCAGCATGGCCAGGCATCGCGCATGACTCTCGTTCCAGTCCTCCGACGTCATCTCGGCGCCGTCCGGCCTGAACCACGACACGTCCTTGAGGGTGTCGCCTTCTATGGGCTTGCCCTCGAAGAAGTTGCGTCGCCGGAATGAAGGGTGGGCCCGGCGCAGCGCAATCAGGCGCTGCACAAAAGTGGTCAGCGCTTCGCGCTCCGGGGTCGTGGCCCAGTCCAGCCAGCCGAGCGTGTTGTCCTGGCAATAGGCGTTGTTGTTTCCCTGCTGGGTGTGGCTTCGCTCGTCGCCGGCCAGAAGCATCGGCACGCCCTGCGAGAGCAGCAGGGTAGCGAGCAGGTTGCGTTTTTGGCGCTCACGTAGCGCGAGGATCGAGGGGTCGTCAGTCGGGCCCTCAACCCCGCAGTTCCAGGAGAGGTTGTGGTTATGGCCGTCGCGGTTGGCTTCGCCGTTGGCCTCGTTGTGCTTCTCGTTGTAGGAGACCAGGTCGTGCAGGGTGAAACCGTCGTGCGCGGTGACGAAGTTGATGCTCGCATAGGGTCGTTTCCCCGACCAGCCGTAAAGATCCTGCGAGCCGGTGAGGCGACGCGCGACCTCGCCGACCAGGCCGCTGTCGCCTTTCCAGTAGCCGCGCATGCCGTCGCGGTAGCGGTCGTTCCATTCGGCCCAGCCAAGCGGAAAGTTGCCCACCTGGTAGCCGCCGTGGCCCAGATCCCACGGCTCGGCGATCAGTTTCACCTGGTTGAGCGTCGGATCCTGGCGGATGGCATCGAAGAAGCCGCCCAGGTTCTCCACTTTGCCCGACTCGCGCGCAAGTGCTGAGGCGAGGTCAAAGCGAAAGCCGTCGACGTGCATCTCGTCGACCCAGTAGCGCAACGAATCCATGACCAGTTGAAGGGCCCGGGGATGCTCGAGGTTGACGGTGTTGCCACAACCGGTGTAGTCGTCGTAGAAGCGGCGGTTTTCCGCGTTGAGAATGTAGTACGACGCATTGTCGAGACCGCGCAACGAGAGGGTCGGGCCGAGCTGGTTGCCTTCGCAGGTGTGGTTGTAGACCACGTCGAGGATCACTTCGATGCCCGCGGAATGCAGCGCCTTCACCATGGTCTTAAACTCTTTGACCTTGCCCGAGGCGCGGTAACGCGTCTCCGGCGCGAAGTAGCCGAACGTGTTGTAACCCCAGTAGTTCTTCAACCCTAACGTGACCAGGGTGCGCTCGCTCATGAAACTGTGCACCGGCAGCAGTTCTACCGTAGTGACGCCCAACCGTTTCAGGTAGTCGACAACGGGCGCGGAGCCGAGAGCGGCGCTGGTGCCGCGCAGGTGCGGCGGCACGTCGGGGTGGGTCATGGTGAAGCCACGAACGTTCAGCTCGTAGATGACCATGTCCTGCCACGGGACCTGTGGCCGGCGGTCGTCGCCCCAGGTGAAAGCCGGCTCAAGCACGCGGCTTTTTGGCATCAGCGGCGCGCTGTCGCGGCGGTCGAACGACAGGTCCTCGCGCTTGCTGCCGATGGTGTAGCCATACAGCGCGTCACCCCAGCGCAGCTGCCCGATCAGGTCCTTCGCATAGGGATCGATGAGCAGCTTGTGCGGATTGAACCTATGGCCGTCCTCGGGCTTGTAGGGCCCGTGCACGCGGTAACCGTAAGCGAGTCCGGGCCTCGCCTCGGGCAGATAGCAGTGCCACACGTAGTCGGTGCGTTCGCGCATCGAAACGCGCTGCCGCTCGTTACGCCCGCTCTGGTTGAAGATGCAAAGCTCCACCCTCTCGGCGTGCTGGGAGAATAGCGAGAAGTTGACGCCTTCGCCGTCCCAGTGGGCGCCGCGCGGATAGGGGCGGCCGGGCCAGACCGCGGTGATCAGATCGTTTGTCTTCATGGTCTGTTCAAGAGCCTACGCCGGCTTTTGGGCCTCCGGCAGACATTCGAGAATGAGGGTGGAAAGGGGCGGCAGAGTCAGGGACACCGAATGGGTGCGGCCATGGGAGGCCTCCTCGGAGCTGAGGACGCCGCCCAGGTTGCCCCAACCAGCACCGCCGAATTCTCGGGCGTCGCTGTTCATCACTTCGCGCCAGAAGCCGGCCGCGGGGACGCCGAACCGCTGGTTGGAACCTGGCACGGGCGTCATGTTGCTGACCACCAGCACGGGCGGTCCTTCCCGGGGTTTGCGAAGAAACGCAAAGACGCTCGCTTCGGCATCGTCCGCCACGATCCACTCGACTCCCGCGCCAGAGAAATCGAGCTCGTGCAGCGCCTTCGTTGTGCGGTACACGTGGTTGAGTTGCGCCACAAAGCGCTGCAACCCGGCATGATCCTCCAGCGAAAGCGCCCCCCATTCCAGCTCGCCGTCGTGGGTCCATTCGCGCCGCTGGCCGAACTCCCCGCCCATGAAGAGCAGCTTCTTGCCGGGATGCGCCCACATGAAACCGAACAGCGCGCGCAGGTTGGCAAACTGCTGCCAGGCATCGCCGGGCATCTTGCTCAGCAACGAGCCTTTGCCATACACCACCTCGTCGTGCGACAGGGGCAGCACGAAATTCTCGGTAAAGGCATACGTCGTCGCGAAGGTCAGCTTGTGATGGTGCTGCTTGCGCTCGGCCGGCTCTTTCTTCATATACGTCAGGGCGTCGTTCATCCAGCCCATGTTCCACTTCATGCCGAAGCCCAGACCGTCCTGGTCGGTCGGCGTCGTCACCCTCGGCCAGGTGGTCGATTCCTCGGCGATGGTCAGGGTGTCGGGGTACTCGCGGTATACGGCCTGGTTCAGCGTTTTCAGGAACTCGACGGCGTCCAGGTTTTCCCGCCCGCCGTGGCGATTCGGAATCCACTCGCCGGGCTGGCGCGCGTCGTCGAGGTGAAGCATCGAGGCGACGGCGTCCACCCGCAGGC
>JANLWV010000058.1:0-1864 GCA_031364765.1 Vicinamibacteria bacterium | reverse complement strand
CGTCATCAACTACGACTGTTATCGATATCGCTACGATGACTACAAGGACGCAGACGGTGTGATCACCGTCTACTCCCGCGAAGAGTTTCGCAAGGTCTCGAAGCGCTACTTCTCGGACGCCTCATTCGCTAGAGACTTGCGAGATCGGCAGCAGACGGTTATGGGAGACTGGGGTCTGGTCGATTCGGGCTTCCCTACGAGATTCGCAGGCCTTGTCAGTCGGATCACGCAACCGCACGACCATGCCGGACTCCCCCCATCACTTGTGCATTGAGGCCTTGGTCCCTGCGTCCTCACCTTCATTTTCCGCTCAAGTGAAGTGGACCCCATTTTTTAGACAGGGGGTTAAGGTGGATTTCGGACCAGAAAGGAATCCACGAAATGAGTCGTCAGAGTCGTCGTCGGCATAAGCCGTCATTCAAGGCAGAGGTGGCCCTGGCCGCGCTGCGGGGGGATCGAACGCTCCAGGATCTGGCGCGTCAGCACAAGATTCATCCGACGGTGATCGCACAGTGGCGCAAGCAACTCCTGGAGGGGGCGGGGTCGCTGTTCGAGCGAGGGGCGCCCAAGGAGGAGGAGAAGGTCGACGTGAACGAGCTGTACCGGAAGATCGGGCAGCTCGAGATGGAGCGGGATTTTTTGGCAACACGGCCCGGGCTCATGTCTCTGATTCAGAGAGGCGGAAAATGATCGTCCCGGGTTCGCCGGTGTCGATTGTCCGCCAGAGCGATTTGCTCTCGGTGTGCCGGGCCACCCTCTACTACAAACCGAGACCCAAGGATCCAGGCGAGGCTCGCCTGCGTCGGCTGATCGACGAGATCTACACGGCGCGTCCGTTCCTGGGCTCTCGGGGGGTGATGAAGGCCCTGAGGCGAGCGGGGATCTGGTGTAACCGGAAGAAGATCCAGCGTCTGATGCGGGCCATGGGCCTGGAGTCGATCGCGCCAAAGCCCAACACCTCCTCGCCGAGGAAGGATCACAAGGTCTACCCGTACCTGCTGCGGGGGCTCAATATCGACGGGCCGAATCAGGTGTGGGCCTCCGACATCACGTACGTGCCGATGGAACGTGGCCACCTGTATCTCGTGGTGATGATGGACTGGTGGAGCCGGAAGGTTCTCTCCTGGCGCCTCTCCAACTCGCTCGATGTCCGGTTCTGCGTCGACGCGCTCGAAGAGGCGCTCTTTCGATTCGGGGCGCCTCGGATCTTCAACACCGACCAGGGCGCGCAGTTCACTTCGGAAGCGTTCCTCTCCGTGCTGAAAGCGAAGGGCGTTCAGATCAGCATGGACGGCCGCGGCCGGGCGCTCGACAACGTCTTCGTCGAACGGTTGTGGCGGACGGTGAAGTACGAACACCTCTACCCGAATCCCTCTGAGACCGGCCACGCCGTCGAGGCCGGCCTCCACACGTACTTCCACTACTACAACGCCGAACGTCCCCACACCTCGCTCGGCGATCTCACGCCGGACGAGTTCTACGGCGTCGCTCGAATCAAGAGGGCGGCGTGAATCCCGGGCAGCACGCCGAGAAGGCGAATACGGGAGCGATCGGCCGGCGTCAAGGCCAGGCCCTTCGGGCGCCTAACGGCGGCCTTGACCCCGCCCGCTCGCTCCCGTCAACCCGCTCCGCTATGGCGTGCTGCCCTCCTCCTGTGCTCGAATGGCCTGCGTTCGAGAATCAACACCCAACCGAATCCACCTTATTCACCCCGTCGGGCTGTCTAAACGATGGGGTCCACCTCACAAGTTCGGTGCCCGGATACCACGCTTGGTGTTTCATCAGAACAGCGTCTCCCGACATATTGAAAAGCGGCCGTTCGTTTCTCTCATGACCGGCCAAGTCATGTGCTCGCTACAAGAAG
>JANLWV010000029.1:0-8635 GCA_031364765.1 Vicinamibacteria bacterium | reverse complement strand
GGAACGCGTGCTGGTTCACCCAGGTGACCGATTGGGCGAACGAAGCCTGGTCGGAGGCCGCGGCCTCCGACCAGGCTTCGTTCGCCCAATCGGTCACCTGGGTGAACCAGCACGCGTTCCGCATCGGCATGCGCGACTACCACAGCCTCTCCTGGCTCTGCTACGAGGCGCTCCAGCAGGGGCGGTTCCGAAAGGCGAGGGAAACGTTGGAGCTGATCCGGGGCGCCGTGACGGAAACGGGCGCGCCACGCCTCAAAGCGATCGAGTCGGTCATGCGCGCCCAGTACGTCATCGAAACGCGCTCGTGGGAGATGCTCCGCGATCAGGCGGATTTCAGCACCGCGGCGGAGCTGTTCGCGATCGGCATGAGCGGCGCGGAGACGGGGCGTCCCCAGGTGGCGGCGCTCGCCCTGAACGAATTGCGGCGGCGTTCCCAAAGCGGAAAGCTCGACTCCGCGGTCATGGAGAAGGAGCTCGCCGCGTCCATGGAACTCCGGGAAGGGCGAAAGGCCGGTGCGGTGACCCTCGCGAAAGAAGCGGTGGCTTTCGAGAAGAAGCTTCCGCCACCGCTCGGTCCACCCCGGCCCGTTAAACCCGCCTTGGAGCTTTATGCGGAGATTCTCCTGGAAGTGGGCCGGGCTCAGGACGCCGCTCTTGCCTTTCAGCAATCTCTCGCCCGCTGGCCCAAACGCTCGGCCTCTTTGCTGGGGTTGGCCCGGGCCTCGGCCGCAGCGGGCGACCTCGTAGCCGCACGAACGCACTACCGCCAACTCCTCTCTAACTGGAGCCAGGCGGATCCCGAGGTCGACGGGCTCGACGAGGCCAAGCGGGCCGTTGCTGGAGCCAAGTGAGCGCGGCTCGGGCACGCGCGCACCTCCTCGCGAGGCCGGCCCTGCTCCTCGGTCTGCTGGGCCTCGACGGGTGGCTACTGCCCTCCTGCGGTCCGCGGCAATCCGCGATCCGCAATGTCATTCTGATCAGCATCGACACCCTCCGCGCCGATCACCTGAGCAGTTACGGCTTCAAACACCTGACCACCCCGCACATCGACGCGGTCGCGCGCGAGGGGGTGCTGTTTCGGAACGTGTATTCCCCGGTTCCCGTCACGCTGCCTGCTCATTCCTCCATGCTCTCCGGCACGTTTCCGCCCTCTCACGGCGTCCGCGACAACCTCCAAAAGCGGCTCCCCGACTCGACCCTGACCCTGGCTGAGCTCCTCAAGTCGAGGGGCTTCATCACCGCTGCGGTGGTCAGCAGCTTCGTGCTCGATCGCCGGTTCAGCCTCAACCAGGGCTTCGACAGCTACGACGATCGCTTCCAGGCGGTTCACAAGATCGGCGACCTCAACGAGCGCAAGGGCGACGAGACGACTCGGGTCACGACCCAGTGGCTGACCGCGCACGGTCGCGAGCCTTTCTTCCTCTTCGTCCACTACTACGACCCGCACGACCCCTACGAGCCGCCCGAGCCCTTCGCTTCGAGGTGGGCCGACGACCCCTACTCCGGTGAGGTCGCTTTCGCGGATCACTGCGTGGGCGAGGTCCTGGAGAAGCTCAAGGAACTGGGGCTCTACGACTCGACTCTCATCGTCATCACCGGGGATCACGGGGAGATGCTCGGAGAGCACGGCGAATTGAATCATGGTTTCTTCATCTACGAGAGCGCTCTCAAGGTGCCCCTCATCTTCCGGGTGCCGGGGCAAAAGGCAGCGGCCCGCCAGGTCGATCAGCCCGTAGGTCTGATCGACATCATGCCCACCATCGCCGGTCTGGTGGGAGCCCCAGCCCAGAAACAGTCGCAGGGTCTGGATCTTTCGCCCTGGCTTGCCGGCGATCGTCCTGGCCTCGGAGGAAGGCCGCTCTACGCGGAGACCATCGCTCCCACGACCTACTATGGGGCGAGCTCCCTGCTCGGTGTGATCGTCGACCGCTGGAAGTACATCGAGACCTCGCGCCCCGAGCTCTACGACCTCCGGAACGACCCGGGAGAATCCGTCAACCTTCTTCAAAAGGAGTCCGCGCGCGCCGAGGCGATGGGCAAGGAACTCAAGGGAATCGTTGCCATGGGTCTTCGACCCCGGGAGCCAGGCAGCGACGCCGCCCTCGACGCTTCGGCGCGGGAGCGCCTCGAGGCGCTCGGGTACCTGAGCCGGGGCGGTGGCGTGAGAGAGGTCGCCTTCGACCGGAGCAAGGAAGACCCCAAGGACCTCATCGGGTTCTTTCGCACCGACCAGAAAATGTCGAAGCTGTTCGAGAGCAAGAAGTACGCCGAAGCCAGGGCCCTGTGCGACCAGATGCTCAAGGAAAGGCCCGGGTTCGCCGACTGCCATCTGCAGATGTCCAAGGTCGCGGCCGCGGAGGGCAACCTGACGGCAGCTTACGCAGGCGCGAAGAAGGCTGTCGAACTGTCTCCCGGAAACGAGGCCGCGCGACTGCACCTCGCGAATCTCCTGAAGGGCCGTGGCGACCTCGACGGCTCGATCGCCCAATACCGGGAGGCCCTGAAGAGCCACCCGGACTCCCTTGAAGCCAGGACCCTGCTCGGCCGCACCCTCGCGGAGAAGGGCCGTTTCGAAGAAGCGGTGAGCATCCTCGGCACCGCCGCGGCCTCCCATCCCGAAAGCGCCATGGCCGTGACGCAATTGGGCTTCGCCTTCGAAAAGCAGGGAAAGATGTCGGAGGCCATCCAGAGCTACCGAAAGGCCCTCGACCTCGATCCCGGAGCCGCCGACGCACGGGCCTATCTGGGCTCGGCTCTGGCGACCCAGGGCAAGCTGGACGAGGCCATCGAGCAATTCGAGGAGGCGCTGCGGGCGAGGCCGGAGAGCGCGGAGCTGCACGATTGGCTCGGCACGGCCCTTCGGGAGAAGGGACGGAACGACGACGCCCTCGTTCAGTTTCGTGAGGCGGTGAGGCTCGATCCGGCGCTCGCCGTTGCCCACCTCAACCTCGGCCGCGCGCTCAAACAACGAGGAGATCTCGACGAAGCGGTGCGGCACTATCGTCGTGCGATCGCCATCAATCCCCGCCTGGCCGCGGCCTACAACAACCTGGGGAGCGCCCTCGGGTCCCAGGGCCACCTCAAGGAGGCCATCCGGCAATTCCGCGAGGCGCTCCGGGTGGAGGCGGACTACGACGAGGCCCATAACAACCTGGGCCTTGCCTTGCTGATGACGGGTGAGCGCGACCAGGCGCTCAAGCACTTCAGGGCGGCACTCTCACGTCGGCCAGACTGGCAGGCACCCATGAGCGAGATCGCGTGGATCCTGGCGACGCATGCCGATTCGAAGATCCGCAACCCCGCCGAGGCGGTGCGCCTGGCGGAACGCGCCGCCGAACTGACTTCGCGCCGGGATGCTGTTGTTCTCGATGCCCTGGCTGCGGCCTATGCCGCGGCCGGGGACTGGGACCGCGCGACGACCACGGCCGAGGCAGCGGTTGCGTTGGCCTCGGTCCGCTCCCCCGCGTTGGCGGAAGACATCACGAAGCGCCTTGCGCTCTACCGCCGCAGGCAACCGTATCGTGAGGCGGCGGGTGTCCGTCCCGAAACTACGCACTGAGCACCAACTCTCACCTTCCGGACCGGTCCCGCCTCGAACCAACGACTTGACCGGGCGGGTGGCTACGGACTAACGACCCTTCCGAACGTTCACGTCCCCGTTTCAACGCCGGAGCATCGGGTCGCTCACGTTGACACCAGAAAGTCGGGTCGTTGACATTGACGACAGGATTTCGGGTTGTTCAGGTTTGTGTCATGCGCTTGACATGCGCGCGGGGGGTGTGCCTAAGATCGCGAAACATCGACGTCACGCCAATCGTTGTGCCGCTTGCGGCGGGCGTTGCCCAACCTTTTCTTCCCAGTGTGGAGGTCTTGATCATGGCTAAGAAGCTCTTGGCGAGCCTAGTTCTGTTTCTGACGGCGGTCGCGCCGCTTTTTGCGCAGACACACTTCGGCGGTCTCCGCGGGGCCGTCCATGAGGCGGGCGGGATCGTCCCGGGCGCCACTATTACGCTGACGAACGAAGGGACCAGCGCCACCCGGACCGCCACGACGAACAGCACGGGCGAGTACGTCTTTTCCAACGTCGAACCGGGGACGTACACCTTGAAGTTGGAGATGCAGGGTTTCAAGACCGTCGAAACCCGCGCGGTTCGCATCGGCACCCAGCAATTCCTCACCAGGGACTTCTCTTTGCAGATCGGCGAGCTTCAGGAGTCGGTGACGGTCGAGGCGCAGGCGGCCGCACTCGAGACCTCGAACGCCTCGGTCGGCAGCTCGCTCGACAAGGAAACGCTCGCAACCCTGCCTTCGGCCGGCCGCAATGCTTTCTTCCTGGCCGTGGTCACGCCGGGGGTCATCCCCTCGGGCGACCCGCAGTTCGTCCGCCAGCAGGACCAGACCAACGTTTCGCTGCTGAGCCTGGGCGGCGGACCGAGGCGCGGCAACAACTTCACGGTGGACGGCGTTTCGATCGTCGACCTACGAAACCGCCCGAGCTTTATCCCATCGATCGAGGCGGTGGACGAGGTCAAGATCCAGGTCAACACCTACGATTCCGAGGCCGGACGCAGCGGCGGCGGCGTCTTCAACACCACGGGCAAGTCAGGCAGCAATCAGTGGCGCGGAAGTGCTTTCTACCAAACCCGGCCCAAGGCGACGGTGGGGCAGCTCTTCTTCGAGAAGCTCGCGAAAGCGCCCAAGGCCGACACCTTCTTTCACCTTGGCGGCGCCTCTTTCGGGGGTCCGATCGTGAAGAACAAGACCTTCTTCTGGGCCACCACCGAAGAATACCGCACCCAGACCACGCGTAGCGCGGTCAACATCGTGCCTACCGCCGCGGAGCTGAACGGTGACTTTTCTCAGAGCGGTGTCCCGATCTTCGACCCGCTCAATGTCGTGAATGGGGTCCGACAGCAGTTCCCCGGCAACATTATCCCGCCCAACCGCATCAGCCCGGTCGCCAACGGGCTAAAGAAGTACTGGCCGGCGGCGGGCTCGTCGACGGCGTTGATCAACGACAAAGCCAACCAGGCCACCGCGAAGTTGGACCAGAACTGGAACCAGAAATTCCAGTCCACTCTCTTTTACCTCTGGAACAAAACCGAGGAGCCCGCCTCCCGCTTTTACGGCAAGCAGCTCGGCGACAATCCCCTGGATCCGGCGGAAGGCCTCCTGCTTCGAACTGTCAACGCCCTGGCCTTCAACAACACCTTCATTCCCAATCCGAGCACGGTCGGTCACCTGCGCTTCGGTTACACGAGTTTTGTCGACGATGACGCCCCCGCCGACGTCGACCCCAGCACGCTGGGTTTCTCGTCGCAGTTCATCGGCCAGATGCCCGTCAAGAAGGGTACGGGCTTCGACATCGGCGACTATGGTAATGACCAGTCCACGAACACCTTCGGCGACCGCAGTCCGGCGAAGAGGACGTACTACTCGTACGACGTGAACGCCTCGGTGTCCAGGCTCATGGGCGCGCACACGGTCAAGGCCGGAGTGGCGCTCCGGCAGCTCGGTTTGAAAGCCACTCTTTTCGGCACTTCTGCCGGCGCCTTCACATTCAACGGCATCTTCACGTCCCCCACCGCGGTGAGCGCCTCCGGAAGGAACCAGAACGTCCTCGCCGACTTCCTGCTTGGCTACCCGAGCAGCGGCAACATCACGTCCGCGACGCCGAGCGAGTTTTTCGTCAACTACTACGCCGGGTACCTGCAGGACGACTTCCGGGTCAATTCGAACTTCACCATGAACTTCGGCCTGCGCTATGAGTTCGAGCAGGGCCTCCAGGAGAAGAACAACGCCCTCGCGGTCGGCTTCGACCGCGACAAGCCCTGGCCGTTCCAGGTGCCGGGTCTGACCCTCAAGGGCGGCCTGATGTATGCGGGCGTCGACGGGGCTCCCACTTATCAGAGCAACCCCAGCAAGACCAAGTTTGCACCTCGCGTCGGCGTCGCCTGGAGCGTGAACCCCGAGACCGTCGTTCGCGGCGGCTATGGGATCTTCTACGCGCCCCACCCGTACGGCGCGCCCAGCGAAGCGGTCCTCGGCACGCGCGGCTTCACCCAGGTGACCGATTACGTGGCGTCGATCGACGCCAACCGGACGCCCGCGGGCTCGATGACGAACCCCTTTCCGAATGGCATCTCGACACCGACCGGCAGCGCCACTGGCATCCTGACGGGCGCCGGCGGAAGCGTGGCCTTCGTCGACCAGTTCCGGAAGTCGGCTTACGTCCACCAGTTCTCGGTGGACCTCCAACGCACGGTCGGAGGCCTGGTTCTTGGTCTCGGTTACATCGGTTCTGTCGGTCGAAACCTCACGATCGGCGGGACGGCAGCCGGCACCGTGAACATCAACCAGCTCGACCCGAGCAATCTTGCCTTGGGCGCAGCCCTACAGCAGTCGGTCCCGAACCCGATGTTCGGCGACGCACGCTTCGGGGCGTTCGGGCGGCAGGCGACAATCACGCGCGGCCAGCTCTTGCGTCCGTATCCCCAGTACGGGGATATCCTGGCTCACCAGGTGAGTGCCGGGAAGTCGCGTTACGACTCCGTGGTGCTGCGGTTCGAGCGCCGGATGAAGAATGGCTGGGGCACGCAGGTCAACTACACGTGGAGTTCGAACAAGGACAACATCAACGGAGAGACCAACTTCTTCAGCAACAGCATAGGCACGGCGCTCAACAACTACGATCTCGAGGGCGGTTACGGCCCCTCGTTGCTCGATGCGCCGCACCGCCTCAATTTCACGGGCACCGTGGAGCTGCCATTCGGGAAGGGCAAGAAGAGGCTCTCCGAGCCAGGCCTCGCGCGGACGCTCTTCGGCGGGTGGTCGCTCACGGTCGTCGGCTCCTATCAGAGCGGCTTCCCGGTGTTCATCTCTCAAGCCAACAATAACTCGGGCCTGCTCGGCAACCAGCAGCGGCCGAATCTCACCGGGACCGACCCCGCGACCTCGGGCAGCAGCGAGGACCGGTTCAACGCCTGGTTCAACCCGGCGGCTTGGTCGTTGGCCCCGGCCTTCACCCTGGGGAACTCTCCGCGCACCAACACGGGCGCCCGGACGCCTTTCAAGAAGAATACCGACTTCTCGCTCCAGAAGATCGAGTCTCTGGGCGGGAACAGGACAGTCACGTTGCGGGCCGAATTGATCAACGCCTTCGACAACCCGCTCTTCAACGGGCCCAACACCAGTTTCGGTTCCACCAACTTCGGCAAGATCACCTCGGTAGGTGGTTTCCCCCGAATGCTGCAAGTGATGGCGCGCCTCTCCTTCTAGGCAGCCTCCGAAAGAACCGAAGCTTCATCCTTCGATGGCGGTCCCCCTTGAGAGGGGCCGCCAATTCGCCCCGGGGTAACCGTACTGCGGCCCCGTCGTCGCCGATGGGCTCCGCTCCGCGAGCAGTTGTTCCACGAGTGCCGTGATCTCTTCCTTGGCCTCGATGTGAAAACTCCCGGTCGCCTTGCCCGGGAAACCAGCGTGCGCGCTCCGCACCCGGCCGTCGCGGCCCAGGAAGAACGTCGTCGGGAACGAGTTCAGATTGACACCCTGGGGAACTTTTTCGTTGAGATCCTTCGGTTCGCCCGGCACGAGAACCGTGAACTCGACGCCGTACCGCTTGATGAACGCGCGCAGCCGGACCGGGTTCTTGATCTGCGCCTCTTCCTCGAACGACAGTGCGACGATCTCGAGGCCGCGAGCCTTGTACTTCTTGTACAGCTCGACGAGGAACGGCGTCTCGTCGTGGCAGTTCGGGCACCAGCTGCCGCCGATGCTGACGATGAGGACCTTGCCCTGGAACTGCGGATCGGCGTTGGAGACCATCCTTCCCGAGAGATCGGGGAACGAAAAACGCAGCGGCTCGGATGGATCCTTGACGCTGGTAAAGCGAGACGGGTCGCTCGGCTGCGGCAGGCCCTTGGCCGCGGCCTGGTCCGCGCGCGTGGCGGTGAGCGGCTCGTCGTGGTTCTGTATAACCTTGAGTGTCCCGTCCGGCGCGGGCTCGAGTTCGAGGCGTAGCGGACGCGCGCCCGAGAAATGACTGAGCACGAAGGTCCCATTACGATAAGCGCCGGTCAGCGTGCCGGTGTCGCCGTCAATGCGAAGGATCGCCGCCGACGCTTCAGCGCCGGACTGCCGGACGATCAACCGCCACGCCGCTTCGCCCTTCGAGCTCTTGACCTGGATGTTCCAGAGCCCGGCGATCGGAGGAATCTTCGCGTCGCCGACGTCGATCGCGAGAAAACGCGACGCCGTGAACGGATACGGCGCGCCCCGCGTGCCGCGCGCGTACTGCCCTTCCAGCCGACCGTCTTTCAGCGTCGCGTTGAGCGACGTCCCGTACTCGTCGAAGCTGAACGCGAACCCTCCGTTCTCGAAGCGGCCAGTGGTCGACGTCACCTTCTCGTCGCCGTTGAAAAACGAGCCCTTCGGCGCCGCACAGTTCGCGCCGGCGCAGGTGATTTCGAAGCGGAACGGGATCTCGACGGGGTTCTGGCCCCCGACGACCACCGTCGCATCCCAGAGTCCGGCAGGCGACTGCGCGCGCACCGGTGAAGCCACCACGAGGCTGATGATCGCCGCAGCGAGGACCGAATTCGGTGTTCTCATCTCATCTCCACCAAGAACCACAAAG
>JANLWV010000008.1:0-5760 GCA_031364765.1 Vicinamibacteria bacterium | reverse complement strand
TCGGCTGCCCGACCGTCGGCGGCGAGGTCGTGTTCGAGCCTTGTTATTCCGGCAATCCTCTGGTGAATGCTTTCTGTCTCGGCATCACCACCAGGGATAAGCTGTTTCTCGGCCGCGCGGAAGGTATCGGCAATACCGTCTTCTATGTAGGCGCCAAGACGGGACGAGATGGAATTCACGGCGCCACCATGGCGTCATCGGAGTTTGGCGAGGGCAGCGAAGAGAAGCGCCCGACGGTCCAGGTCGGCGATCCCTTCATGGAGAAGATCCTCCTTGAGTCGTGTCTCGAAGCGATGGCCACGGGCGCGGTGGTCGGCATTCAGGATATGGGGGCGGCGGGACTCACGTGCGCGACCTCCGAAACCGCGGGGCGAGCCGGAACCGGGATCGAGTTTGACGTCTCAAAGGTTCCGCAGCGCGAAACGGGGATGACCGCGTACGAAGTGATGCTCTCCGAATCGCAGGAGCGCATGCTGCTCGTCGCGAAGAAGGGTCGCGAGGACGAAATCCGCGCCGTGTTTGAGAAGTGGGACCTTCATGCCGAGGCGGTGGGGGAGGTCACCGGCGATGGCCGCGTTCGCGTCTTCAAGGACGGCCGTCTCGAAGCAGACATTCCCGCAAGCGCTCTCACCGAGGAGGCGCCGCTCTACGACCGTCCGTGGGTTGAGCCGAAGAACCCGGCTGAGGAGAAAGATCTCTCGGAGATTCCCGTGCCAACCGATCTCGCCAAGGCGTTTCTCGCCATCCTGGGGTCGCCGAACATCGCCAGCAAAAGTTGGGTCTATCGGCAGTACGACAGCACGGTTCAGACCGGCACCGTTCAAGGTCCCGGAGTTTCGGATGCGGCGGTCCTCCGGATCCACGGCTCGAAGAAAGGCCTGGCCATCGCCCTCGATGGAAACGGCCGCTACGGCTTCCTGAATGCGAAGGAAGGCGCGAGGCTCGCGGTCGCCGAGGCGTGCCGCAATGTTGTGGCGACGGGCGCCCTGCCGATCGGACTCACCAACTGTCTCAATTTTGGCAATCCGGAGAAGCCGGAAGTCATGGGACAGATTGTGAGGGCGATCGAAGGGATCGGCGAAGCGAGCCGCATCCTCGACGCTCCCGTGACCGGCGGCAACGTCTCTTTGTACAACGAGACCGATGGTGTTCCCATTTACCCCACGCCGGTGATTGGCGCGGTCGGTTTGCTTGAGGATCTGTCGTTCGCGATCTCTCGCGCGTTCGCGCAGGCTGGAGATGAGGTTCTGCTCCTCGGCGACAGCGATCTCGCCCTCGGCGGCAGTGAGTACCTGCGCACCATTCATGGGACCATCGCGGGCGCGCTACCGCGGCTGGACCTCAAGGCCGAGCGGGCTTTGTACGACGTGGTCCTCGATCTCAATCAGAAACGGAAGCTCGTCTCGGCCCACGATGTCGCGGACGGCGGGGTTGCGGTCGCTCTCGCGGAATGCTGTTTCACCTTCGAAAGCGCCTCTCTCGGTGGTGATTTCGACCTCGGCGATCTTGGGGGCGGAGACGATTTCGACGAAGGCGAGCCCACTCGGGTCGACGCGCTTCTCTTCTCTGAGGGCCCCTCACGGATGATCGTCTCCACTCGCGATCCGGAAGCGGTCGAAGCCCGCGCGGCCCTGACCGGCGTGCCCTGTCGCCGCCTCGGCCTGGTTGGCGGATCCCACCTCACCCTGCGTTCCGGCGGTGTTCAATTGACCCGCCATTCCGTGGCCGAACTCTTGAACGTGTGGGCTTCTCTCGAGCGCAGACTTTCGGACTAGAGTTCGCTTGACCATGAGACCACCCCACGAAAAACCAGGGACGGAGCCGAATTTGTGGTCGTCCTCAGCTTCGCTGAGCACGCCACCGCAAAGTCGCTCCGCTCGTTTGTCATTTCGGCGCAGTCCCCGGGGGTGCGGGGGGCTGAGCAGGCAAGCGGAAGGCATTGCGGCCCTCCGCCTCATCGAGGACGAACATTTCAGGGATCATTGCGGAATTTTCGGCGTGTTTGGACACCCGGAAGCTTCGAATCTGACCTATCTGGGCCTGTACGCCCTTCAACATCGCGGCCAGGAATCAGCGGGGATCGTTTCCTCCAACGGCGCTTCTCTGAAGACCGTGAGCGGCATGGGCCTGGTCAGCGAGGTGTTCGCCCGTGAGGAGTCGATCGCTTCCCTGGTCGGCGACTGCGCGATCGGTCATGTTCGCTACTCGACCACCGGCGAAAGTGCCGCGAGGAACGTCCAGCCCATCCTGATCGACTGCCAGCGCGGCGAGATAGCGGTGTCCCACAACGGCAACATCGTGAACGCCGACATTCTTCGCGAGCAACTCGAATCCGCCGGTTCCATCTTCCAGTCGAGCTCCGATACCGAGGTGCTTCTGCATCTGTATGCGCGGGCGCGGATGGGTCCGGTTGAGGACGCGATCGCATCGAGTCTCCTGAAGGTGCGGGGCGCGTATTCGCTTCTATTTCTCACTCGCGACGCTCTCATCGCGGCTCGCGATCCGATGGGCATTCGCCCTCTGGCTCTCGGCCGGCTTGGCGATGCGCACGTTCTTTCGTCCGAGACCTGCGCCTTCGATCTGATCGAAGCCGCCTACGTTCGCGATGTGGCGCCGGGGGAGGTTCTGGTCATCGACAAGGACGGTCTTCGCTCGTACTTCCCGTTTCCGAAAGACACGCCGAGACACTGCATTTTCGAACACGTCTATTTCGCCCGGCCCGACTCCAAGGTCTTTGGCCGCAGCGTCCTCGGTTCTCGGCTGGAAATGGGCCGAAGGCTCGCGCGTGAATCGGCCGTGCCTGCCGATTGTGTGGTTCCCGTTCCCGACAGCGGTATCGGCGCGGCCCTTGGCTACGCTGAGGAGAGCGGCCTTCCGTACGTTATGGGGCTGGTGCGTAATCACTACATCGGACGCACCTTTATCGAACCCAAGCAGAAGGTCCGCAACTTCGGGGTTCGGATCAAACTGAATCCGGTCCGCGAGGTGCTCGAAGGCAAGCGGGTCATCCTGGTCGACGACTCGATCGTGCGCGGGACGACCTCACGGAAGATCGTCGACTTGATTCGCGCGGCGGGTGCTCTCGAAGTCCACCTGCGGATTTCCTCTCCGCCCACCACGCACCCGTGTCACTACGGCATCGACACGCCGCGCCGGAGCGAGTTGATCGCATCCTCGCACTCGGTGGAGCAGATCCGCGCCAAGGTCGGAGCGGACACGCTGGCGTACCTCTCACCGGGAGGCCTCATCGCCTCGGTTGGCGACTCTCACGGCACGCGTCACTGCATGGCCTGCTTCACGGGCAAGTACGCGGTGCCCGTCCGCGAAGAAGAGACGATCGGACTGTTCCCCCTGGCGGTCAGTCGTTGAGGCGGCGGGGCGGCCCCCCTAGATGTTCATTAAGAAACTCGAGAGAACGGCCCGCCGCCCAGAATCTGCCCGGCGCGTCCGTCGCCGCCGCGAAGCCCACGTGACCGCCCGTGGGATGGATCTCGTGAACGACTACGCCTGACACCGGCAGCTCAAGTTTCCTGAAGCTCTCTCCTGGAATCATCGGATCGTCCTCCGCGGAGACGATAAGGGTGGGGCGGTCGATGGCCCGGACCCAGGGCTCGGAGCTTGACTGTGCGTAGTAGTCGTCCGCGGAGGCAAAGCCGGCGTAGGGAGCGGTGATTCTCTCGTCGAACTCCCGAACCGTCTTCACGCCGACTTCCCGGCCCGCCTCGTACCAGCCGTTGCTTTTCTCCTGGATCCGCGCGTAGGTTTCCTTGAGACGCTCGACAAAATACGAAACGTAGAACCGATTCTGGAGCGCGTGCAGTGCATCGCTGCACTTCAGGAGGTCGAGCGTCGGCGAGATCGCGACGGCCGCCTTCACCGCCTCCGGGAGCTCTGACCGCGACCGGCCCAGGGCGAGCAGAACGTGATTGGCGCCGAGCGACGCTCCGAAGAGCGCCACCCGAGGGGACTCCGAGGCGACGCGCCGAGCCACCGCGACGAGATCCGTCTCGAGCCCGGCATGATAAAGCCGCGGACAGATCTCGAACGAGCCGCCCGCGCCCCGCATGTTCATCCGGATGACGTGGTACCCGGCCGCATAAGCGTGAAGGCCCATCGAAATCATGTAGCCCGATTGATCAAAGCCGCCCAGGCCGTGAAGCAGAATCAGCGCGGGCGAGGCGGCCCGGTCTCCGGGCTGATAGCTGGCTCGCGACAGAACCCTCATGCCGGGCTCCGACTCGACCACGAGGTCTTCGCTTCGGAGGGTCCAGGTCAGATTCCGCCGATGGTAGAAACCGAGCAGGGTCTGCACATGGCCGCCCCGGGCGAACCAGGGCGGGTTGAAAGGCGGCGAAGCAACGCCACGTTCGGATCCGTGCCCGCGGGATTCGCTCACACCGTCAGTACGATCTTTCCGAAGTGCTCGGACGCCTCCATCATGCGGTGCGCGTCGGCCGCGCGCTCGAGGGGCAGAGTGGCGTGAACAAAAGTTTTGAGCCGCCCGGAGAAAAAATGGGGCGCGGCGGCGAGCAGATCCGCACGGCTGCCCATGTACGAGCCCATCAGGGTGAGGTGCTTTGAGAACACAAAGCGAAGGTCGGTCGCGCCCTTCGAGCCGGAAGTGGCCCCGCAGGTGACCAGCCGTCCACGATGGGCGAGTGAGAGGATCGATCGCTCCCACGTCTTCTCTCCGGTGTGCTCGATGACCACCTCGACGCCCTTCTTGGAAGTGAAACGCTTCACTTCCGCCACCACGTCCTGGTGGTAGTGATCGACCACGGCATCGGCGCCCAGGCTTCGCGCGAGTTCCAGTTTCACTTTCCCACCCGCGGTGGCGATCACGCGCGCGCCCAGCAGCCTCGCGATCTGAATGGCGGCCATGCCTACGCCGCTTCCAGCCGCCCACACGAGCACGTCTTCGCCGCTCCTCAATTGAGCGCGACTCACGAGCATGTGCCAGGCGGTGAGGAATACCAGCGGAAACGCGGCGGCGTTTTCGAACGAGAGCGAATCAGGGATAGGAATGAGATTCGCGAGGGGCACGGCCACCCATTCGGCATAGCCGCCGCTGCGTCCGTGGCCGAGGATCTGGTAGCGCCGGCACGCGAAATCATCCCCTGAGACGCACATCAGGCAGCGCCCGCAGGAGGTTCCGGGCTGCAACATCACACGCTGGCCCACCGCGAGTCCGGTGGTATCCACACCCGCAGGCAAAGACGCGACCTCGCCCGCGATGTCGTTCCCGAGAACATGAGGAAAGGGTGGCGTGTAACCAGCGCGACCGCTCCGCGTCCAGATGTCGAGGTGATTAAGGGCGCAGGCCCGAACCCGCACCAGGGCCTCGGCGGGGCCGGGCTTTGGAGCGTCGATTTCCGCGAGTTCCAGGACTTCCGGGCCGCCTTGGGTTCTGATCAGAGCCGCGCGCATTCAGTCCTCGGGATAACGTCTTGATAACCTTTGCTTTTGTGTCCAGGATCGACGAGCCCAAACTCGCAAAACGATGATACAAGCCTTCAGGGTGACAAAACGCTACGACGCGCACGGCATTGCCCTGCGCGACGTGTCGCTTCACGTTCCGAAAGGCGAGTTCTGTTTTCTCACCGGACCGTCGGGTGCTGGGAAGACGACCCTGCTCCGGCTCATCCTGCGCGAGGAGCTGCCGACCGAAGGCCAGATTCTCGTCGGGGGCCGGAACGTCTCGGTGTTGCCGAAGCACAAGATTCCCGAGTTCCGGCGGACTCTGGGCGTCGTCTTTCAGGA
>JANLWV010000002.1:0-3473 GCA_031364765.1 Vicinamibacteria bacterium | reverse complement strand
CCTGCCTTCAAATCGTCTCGAAGACACTCCCCGGCGCTGATCAGTGTCTGCTCCGGGTGCTCAGCCCGCCCAACCTCCTGGCTGCGCTCTGCCTTACCCGGCTGTTGTCCCACACTCCTCAAGCAGCAACGGAGTCTTGAGCAGGGCTCAAGACTCCGATAGGAGGGGACTCGACGGTGAGCGAAGCGATCCGCCGAAGCTCCGGCCCTCGCCAGAGCCTGGGCTCCGTCCGAAGGGGCCTCCATGACTCGACAGTGAGCGCTAGCGATCTGCCGAAGCCCCGTCCATCCGCCAAAGCTCGGCCTTCGGCCGAGCGTGGCGGAGGGCCGGGGACTCGAACCCCGAAGGGCCGTGAAGCCCGGGAGCTTTCAAGGCTCCTGCCTTACCAGTTAGGTCTAGCCCTCCGCGTGATGTCGCTTCGTCACTTCAAGCAGCGGGGCGCAAACCAGCGCGACGGCGCTACCTAGTCTTCGCGACGATACTTCTTGCGGCTGCGCTTGCGCGCGAGAGCCTGCTTGACACGCTTTTTCTCACCCGGCTTCAAATAGAAACTATGCTTCTTGACATCCTTGATGATGTCTTCCTGCTGGACTTTTCTCTTAAAGCGGCGGAGGGCGCTTTCGATGGTCTCGCCTTCTTGCAACCTGATCTCGGCCAAGCGACTCTCTCCTCGAATGACGTTCTTTGTGACGAAGTGCCAGCAATCCAAACCATGAGACTCCTGGAAATTCAACTCTCCAGTCCAAACCCCAAGGGACGCACGGGAATTAGAGAGGAATGCTAGGCGATGGCCTTTGAACCTGTCAAGGAAACGGCCGGGACCCTGTTCGTGGTGGCGACGCCGCTGGGCAACCTCGAAGACCTGACGTTCAGGGCCGTTAAGTGTCTGAAAGAAGTGCACTTGATAGCCTGCGAGGATACGCGTCGGACCGCGAAACTCCTCAACCATCTTGGGATCAAAAAGCCTCTCATTTCCTGCTTCGAACACAACGAACGGTTTCGGATTGACGGGCTTCTGGAGAGAATCAGCCGGGGCGAAGACGTGGCCCTCGTGAGCGACGCCGGAACGCCCACCATCTCTGACCCAGGCTTTCCGCTGGTTCGTGCCGCGCAAAAGCGGGGAATCAAAGTGAGTCCGATCCCAGGTCCGTCCGCGCTGGTGGCGGCTCTCTCCGTCAGTGGCCTGCCCACCGACGAGTTTCTCTTTGCCGGTTTCCTTCCACGCACCGCCGTGGCGCGCCGAAAGCGACTGCTGAGTCTGAACGGACTGGGCGCCACGCTGGTCTTCTACGAATCGCCTCACCGCGTGATCGATTCCCTTTTGGACATGATCGCTGTCCTCGGAGATCGGGATGCATTCCTCTGTCGTGAGGTGACGAAGGTTCACGAGGAACTGAAGCGCGGCTCCTTGTCTGACATCGCCAAGGACCTGAGCGGCCGTGCCGAAGTCCTCGGCGAGATCGTGCTCGTCGTCGCCGGCGCTGCGGCCGAGGAGGTGAAGTCAGGATCGATGGAGGAGGCCCTGGTCCGATTCGACGCCGAAGTCGACATGGGCGCCACCCCAAGACAGGCGGCCAAGGAGGCGGCGGAGGCCAGCGGTTTGTCCGTCCGACACGTCTACACCCGGGCCGTGGGCCGAAAGTGAACTCCGCTCAAGGGGTTGACAAGTCCAGGCTTTTGAACCGACCATAGGGCATCGAATGAAGATTCTGGTGGTCGGAAACGGGGCGCGTGAGCACGCGATCGTGGCAAAACTCCGCGGAAGCTCGATCGGCGCGGTGGACGAGATCTATTGCGCCCCCGGAAACGCCGGCATTGCCAAGCACGCGCGCCTGGTTCCCATCGAGGCTTCAAACACCGTCGAGCTTGCGGATTTCGCGCAGACCATCCACGCCGATCTCACCATCGTGGGCCCTGAGCTTCCCCTGGTCCTCGGCATCGTGGACGAGTTCAAGAAACGTGGTCTGCGCGTCTTCGGCCCCACCCGCTCCGCGGCGGAGATCGAGGGCTCCAAGGTTTTTGCGCGCGAGTTCCTGACCCGCCACAACGTCCCTTCGCCTCGCTACGCGATCTGCGGCTCGTTCGACGACGCCGAGCGGATTCTGAAGGAGGGAAAGCTCGGCTTCCCCTGTGTCGTGAAGGCCGACGGTCTCACCTCGGGCAAGGGAGCCATCGTCTGCGAGACGAAAGAGGAAGCTCGGGCCGCGGCGTCCTCCATGCTCAAGGACAAGCGCTTCGGGAAGGCGGGAGAGCGAGTCGTCATTGAAGAATTTCTTCCCGGCGAAGAGGTGTCGTTCCTCGTTCTGTGCGACGGGACGCGGGCGGTTCCGCTGGCGAGCGTTCAGGACCACAAGCGTCTCCAGGACGGAGACAAGGGTCCGAACACCGGCGGTATGGGAGCGATCTCGCCCGCCCTCAACCTCAAGCTCGAGCTCCACAAGGAGATCATGAGCACGATCATCATCCCCACGATCGCCGGCCTCTCGAAGGAAGGCCGACCGTTCTCGGGAGTGCTCTACGCCGGTCTCATGATCGGGACGGACGGCAAGCCGCGGGTTCTGGAGTTCAACGCTCGTTTTGGCGACCCCGAATGCCAGGTGATCCTGGCCAGACTCAAGAGCGACCTCGCTTCTCTTCTCATGGCGGTGGCCGATGGCGCGCTCGCGGACATGAAAGTGGAGTGGGCCAAAGAACCCGCGGTGTGTATCGTGGTCGCGGGCGAAGGCTACCCGGAGAATGTGTTCAAGGGTCGCGAGATCCGCCGAATCCCCGAGTCCGAGGAAGGCCTCCAGATTCTCCACGGCGGAACCGCCCTCGAAGCGCAGAAACTCGTGACCAGCGGAGGAAGGGTGCTGTCCGTGACCGCGCTGGGGGCTTCGCTGCCTCAGGCTCTGAACCGGGCCTACGAGGCGGTGGCCCAAGTCGATTTCGACGGCATGCAGTATCGCCGCGACATTGGGGCGAGCGCGCTCAAACGCCTGGGTGTCGCGTAGCTAAAAACCAGCATATCGCTGGGAGTGGCTCACTTGAAGCGCAGCATTTCCGCGATGTCCTTTTCCGGAGGTTTGCCATCGCGACGCACCAGTGGCTGGCCGTCAATGTCGATAATGCCGGTGAGCAGGACCAGATCAAGCACGCGGCCGCGGAGAATCGGGACGCCCGGGTCCACGATGAGCGCTTTCGACCCCGGGTTATAGGACACGCGCATCGACTCGAAACCTGGGTCGCCGGGGTGGGCGGGGCCGTCATAACGCAGCCCCACGCGGCCTTTGAAGCTGTCTTCGTCCATGTCGTTGTTGAACTGGACGATGATCCGCCCCGAGAAGTCGAAGTCGCTCTCGCCGTCAAGGGGCAGGGAGAACACGATCACCGGAGGAACCTTGGGTCGCTCGGGCGGGGCCGGGGCCGGCGCCGCGTCGGCTTTCGGCGTGGGAGGCTGGGTCAGGGCCACCTGCGCGGCATCGATGATGACC
>JANLWV010000520.1:0-2884 GCA_031364765.1 Vicinamibacteria bacterium | reverse complement strand
CAGCGACGGGTACGTCGATGTCGTGGGGATCATCAGCGGCAACCTCGACCCGAACGGCGGAATCCAGGCCGGTCACGCCGACTGGGTTGAACCGAACCTTGTCGATCAGGTGTCGAGTCTCCCCCCCTCGGAGCGCTACTCCTTCGTGTTCGACGGCAGCGCCCAGGTTCTCGACCACATGCTGACGAGCGCCAACCTCAACGACTACGTGCGCGTCCTGCAGTACGCGCGCGGCAACGCGGACGCGCCTGTCTCGCTGCAGGCGGACCCATCGACGCCGCTCGCGATGTCCGACCACGACGGCGAGGTCCTGTTCGTCATGACCGATCACGACGGCGACGCCCTCCCCGACGACATCGACAACTGCTCCGTGAACCCGAACCCGAGCCAGGAAGACTACGACGGCGACGGGATCGGCGACGTTTGCGATCTGGACGACGACAACGACGGCGTCCCGGACGGCGAGGATGCGTGCCGCCTCTCGGCTCCGACGCCGGTCACAGTGGTGATCGACTCCTGCCACACGGGGGTCACCGACCTCGTGCTTCCGTCGGGTTGCTCGATCACGCAGTCGATCCTCGGCATCGGCAACCGCGCGAAGACCCACGGGCAGTTTGTGAGCGGAACCACACATTTCGCGAGCGACCTGCGAAAGGACGGTTTCATCTCGAACAAGGGAAAGGCCGGGATCAGCCAGTGCGCGGGCTGGGCGAACATCCCCTAGCCGTGCCGGACACACCCACCGGCGCCAGTCGCGACGACGCGCTTCGGCCTGAAGAGGTCGAGATCATCGGCCAACTCGTAGACCGGAATCTGCGGCAGGAGGACATTCGTCGCATCCTGCTGAAGCTGTCGAGCGTCGACCGCGACGCCTTCACTTCCAAGCTCGCCGAGATGCTACGCCGCACCTCCGCGCTGCTCACGGTCTCGCGCCGGCTCGCCGACTCGCTTTCCCTCGACGTTCTGCTTCCCCGCATGGTCGAGATGATCTCCGAGTTCCTGGAAGCCGAGCGCTGCACCGTCTTCCTGTACGACAAGGAAACGAACGAGTTGTACACCAAGGTCGCGCTGGGGCTGACCCAGGAGATCCGCATACCGGTCGGCCAGGGAATCGCGGGCTCCGTCTTCAGGAGCGGCGAACCGGTGCATATCCCGGATGCGTACCAAGACCCGCGCTTCTCTCCCGAGGTGGACAAGAAGACGGGGTTCAAGACCCGCAATATCCTCTGCGTGCCCATCAAACACCGGCGCGACGAGGGGGTTGAAATCGTCGGGGTCGCCCAGGTGCTGAATAAACACTCGGGCGACTTCGCGGCCGCCGACCTCACTCTCCTCGAAACCCTCAATTCGCAGGCGGCCTCCGCCTTCGTGAATGCGCTGCTGCATGAGGAAATCCGCCGGGCTCGCATCGAAGAGGTACAGCTGCTCGAGGTCACCGCGGCCATGAGCACGGAGCTGCAGCTTCAGCCCCTCCTGGTCAAGATCATGGAGACGGTGGCGACCATTCTCGAAGCGGACCGCGCCACCCTGTTCATGCACGACCCCAAGGCTCGGCAGTTGTGGTCCGTGGTGGGACAAGGCGACAACCTGAAGGAGATTCGCTTCCCCGACCACCTCGGCATCGCCGGCGCGGTGTTCACCACCGGCGCCACCGTGAACATACAGGACGCCTATGCGGATCCCCGCTTCAACCAGGATGTCGACAAAAAAACCGGCTACCGCACCCTGACCATCCTCACCATGCCGGTGGTGAGCCGCAAGGGCGAGACCATCGCGGTCACCCAGGTTCTCAACAAGAAAGGCGGACCGTTCACCGCGATCGACGAGAAGCGTCTGCGCGCCTTTTCCGCGCAGGCCTCGGTCGCCATGGAGAACGCCACTCTCTTCGACGAGGTGACGCGGGTCAAGAACTACAACGAAAGCATCCTGGAGAGCATGGCCAATGGCGTGGTGACCGTGAGCGCCACCGGCGAAATCGTCAAGGCGAACCGCGCCGCCCTCGGGATGCTGAAGCGGGACGCGTCGGAACTGGCCGGCCGGCTGGTGCGCGAGTTCTTCTCGGGGCGCAACACCTGGATCGCCGACTCCGTCGAGTCGGTGCGGAAGTCGGGACTTCCCGAGGTGGCGATGGAAGCGAGTCTCTGGCTCTCCGAGGGCGAGGGCGCGGACCGAGGGGCCGCCTCGATAAACCTCTCGGTGGTCCCGCTGCCCCTCGGCAAGGACGGCCAGCTGGGCTGCATCCTGATGTTTGAGGACATCACCAAGGAAAAACGCCTCAAGAGCACCATGGCGCGTTACATGACGAAGGAGGTTGCCGACAAGCTGCTCGAAGAAGGCGAGGCGGCGCTCGGGGGCAAGGTGCAGCGGGCCACCCTGCTCTTCACCGATATCCGTGGCTTTACCTCGATCTCGGAACGCATCGGGGCCCAGGAGACGGTGAAGATGCTGAACGAGTATTTCAGCATCATGGTCGACGTCATCCTGGAGAAGGGCGGCATACTCGACAAGTACATCGGCGACGCGATCATGGCGGTCTTCGGCGCGCCTTTCCGAACGCCGGAAGACGCCGACCATGCCGTGCAGACTGCGGTGGGCATGCTGCGCGCTTTGCGCACATTCAACGCCAAGCGCTTGGCGGAGGGCCAGGAGGCGGTGCGGATGGGCATCGGCATCAACACCGACGAAGTCCTGTCGGGAAACATCGGTTCGCTAAAGCGGATGGACTTCACGGTCATCGGTGACGGTGTGAATCTCGCTAGCCGCCTCGAGGGCGCGAACAAGCCGTATGGCACGCAGCTCTTGATCAGCGAGTTCACCAAGCGCGCGTTGCGTGGCACTTATCTCTTGCGCGAGATCGACCTCATTCGCGTCAAAGGCAAGAAGG
>JANLWV010000511.1:0-17414 GCA_031364765.1 Vicinamibacteria bacterium | reverse complement strand
TCGCCGGCGCGCCGGTCGAGTTTGAAGCCCCAATCCACGCGCAGGGGACCGAATGGACTGCGATACCTGAGGCCGATACCCGCCACCTCGCGGAGATGCCGCAACTGGATCGCTTTGACCCGGGAAAACACGTTCCCCGTTTCGGCAAACACCTGAAACCCCCAGGATCTGGTCACATCGATTCTGGCTTCGAGAGCCGCCGCGACCAGCGCGTTGCCGCCCGCCGGAATGAGCAACCCTTCCGCGTTGAACCGGCCTGGACCCACCTCGTCAACCTTGAAGCCTCGCATCAGCGAAGCGCCGCCGGCAAAGAACCGTTCCGGCAGGGGCAACTCCGCGGAATCGCCGAAGGCCCGCGACAGTCCCAGGCGGGCCGAGCCGGCCAGCACAATTCCCGCGCGCACCTCCTCGTATCGCGCGACGAAAAACGACTCCTTGACGAAGGAGTCCCCCCCGAGAGCCGCGAGCGACAGCAGCGTTTCCACGGAATACAGAGTGCCGCGCCTCGGATCGAGAGCGTCATTCCTTGTGTCGTGAACGAATCCGAGAGAGGGGCCGGAGATCTTTCCATCACACAGGTCGCGGTTGACCTCGGCGCAGTCCTGCGCCAACTTCGTCGTGGTGGTCTTCTGAAACGTGTATCGAGCCAGGAGGCTGCCGTAGTGAAGGGGAAAAATGGTCTGGGTCTGGAAACCCAGGCGGTGGAAAGCAAAGGCCTGGCGCGAGCGATCGTCATCCGCATAAAGCTGCACGTTCACGATCTGCCTCCGGCCAAAGGCATAGGGGTCGGTGAGGGAAAGAAGGGCCCGCGAAGACCCTCGGATCGAACCACGAAGGAACAAGGCGGCGGTGCGCCCAAGCCCGGAAATATTGAGCTTCGTGAGTTCAACACTCGCCCGTAGCCCTTCGGTTTCGGCGAAACCGAGGCCCGGCACAATGGTGGTGCGGGCGCCCTCCGTCACCACGATGATGAGGTTTCGCTCGTCCCCCTCACCCGCCAGTTCTCGAACCTGAACGCTGGTAAAGAGACCGGTGGCCGACAGGGCTCCTTGGGTGTCGAGGAGTTTCTGATAAGAGAGAAAGTCGCCCTCCTTCAGACGGCTTTCGCGCCGCACCACCGTCTCTTTCGTGTCCTTGAGACCGACCACCAGCACCTGGCCCACCCGGACCCGGGGGCCCGGAGTCACATGAAAGGCCACGGCGACGCTGGTCCGGTCGTCGGAGAAATCGGTGGTTGCTTCCACGCGGGCATCGACATAACCATCGTCACGAAGAGAGGCGAGTAGGGCGGTCCGATCGCGGGCTAGATCGGCATTGCGGAGCGGAGACGTTCGCCTGGTCACGAGTTCGATGACCGAAGCGGGGGTTCGGTCCTTGAGGGGCGGGGAGCCTTCGATCACTACCGAGGCGATGGTGGTCAGGGAGCCGGGAACCATCTTGAAAGTGACTTTGGCGCTTCCGGGATCCCCGGACTCCTCGTGGGAAACCATGGCGGCGGCATAACCCTGCTGAAGCAGTTCCGCGCGCAGTTGCGCCTTCTCGGCTGCGATGTCGGCGTCGATCCAGGGTACCCCGACCGCGAGTCCCTCCGCTCGGGGCGACGTGATGCCGTCGGTCTGATATTCGACCGCGGCGAGAATCCAGACGGGTCCCGGCCGCACGACAAACTCTCCGGTGGCCCGATCGCCTTGTGGAACGTCCTGAAAATCGACATCCACGTCCCGGTAACCGCGTTTCACATAGTCCGTCTCGATGGCCGACATGGTTTCTTCGGTCGCATCCTGGTTCAAACCCTCCTGCTCGAAACGGGAGCGGGCCTTGGCTTTCTCCTTTTCCGTGAGCAGATCCAGCTTCAGATCGAAAGGGAGGCCCGGGCTCACAAAGAAGACCAGATCGCCGTCCACGCTGACCGCTTTCACCGAGGCGCGGTAGTAGGTGTTCTTCCAGAGGATCTTGAGAAGGTCCATTTTCCACGCCTCGAGCGTATCGACGGTGAGGGCATCTCCGAGTCGTGCCGGCGTTTGCGGCAAGGGAAGCGCCTTGGGCCAGCCGTCGATCCGCGAAGACACGAGGGTTTCATTCTTGATCTGGAGCACGCGCACCCTGATGTCGCGAATGAAACCGGATTGCCGCGACTCCATCGGCTCCTGGAGCGCCTCCATTTCGATGGTCGCACGCGGATAGGCGTTTTCTCGAAGCCACTCGGTCATGCGGGCCGAGGCGTCCTTGAGCGACTTGTCTCGGAACGGTTCAAAGGCCCGCAAACCGGACGCTCGGTCGAGGGTCTTTGCGAGCGAGGAGTCGAGAGGAACATCCGGACCGTTTTCCGTCATCTTGGTCACAAAAAGGAGTTTGCCAAGGCGGGGTGTCTCCACAACTTTGAAAACCAGGCGAAGCGTTCCGTCGGGTTCGGTCTGCTGCTCGACCAAGACTTCATCGAAGAGATCCAGGGCGGAAAGAAGAAGCACGCTCGACCGGATCGTCTCGGGATTTGCCGGCTCGCCGACCTTCACCGTCACATACCGGACCAGGGATGGATCGCTCGAACCCTTGATCTCAAGCGCCGACACCGTCGGTGTCTGGGCAAAGGCCAGGGAGGAACAACAAAGAACGAGGGCCGAAAGGGCGGCCGAGCGAAACGCGCGAGGGTGAATCATCGGCTGAGGGTGAACCGGGCTCTTCCGTCCAAGGCGAAACCGCCCGGCTCCGCCCAGCTGGCCACCAGGGAGAAGCGATTGGTGATCGAATATTCGACGGTGACAAGCTGGTTCTCCGTTCCGGAGAAGTTGCGGGAGTAGACCACTTCAAGATCGCGGGTCACACGTTTGCCCACGGTGAGCCGCGAACCCGTCCGACCCAGAATGCCGGGATCGATCGAGAGACGGGACAAGCCAAACCCCTGGGCGACCTTGCCGGTGATGTTGTCGTCCAGCCATGAAGAGGCGAAAGAGTTGACGCCCCCCTCGCCCAGGGCTTTGATGTCCGTCACCGAGCCGCCAATATTGGCGACATTCTCATCGCCACCGGTTAGCAGGCTGGCGATCTGGGGGGACGTGAGCGGCGGATCAGAGGTGATCCGGGTTGAGACGCGGTCCAGCGTGCCGTTCGCCTGAAGGGCGAGCCGGTAGGACCGCACTCGCGTGTCGGCCTCGATCTCGAATACAGGATTGATCTCCCGCGGGTTCGAGAAATGAGCGACGCCTTTGCGGACATCGTACGTGTTGCCTCGGAAGAAGACCTGCCCGCGCTCAATTTCCACGCGGCCGAGTAGCTGCGGCTCGGTCGGCGACCCGGTCAGGGTCAGGTCGGCGCTGGCGACCAAAGAGGCCAGGTTGTTGTCGAGCCGCAGCGTTCCCGGAGCCTTGATGGCGATGTCGAGACGCATGGGCGACGGTTTGAGACCGGAAGCCCTTCGTGAGAAACCGACCGCTTCGTCCGACGAGCTCAAGAGTTCGGATGTGATGGCGTATTTCCGGGTCCAGAGAGCCTTCGAGACCAGGAGTTCGCCGGTGAGCCAGTGCGAGTCGGCGGTGCCCTGCAGCCGGAGGGAAGCGCCGAACGTGGACCTCAGACCGTCGGGATAACGAAGCCCGAGTGAGTTTCCGGTGAAAGAGAAGTCGAAAGACGCGGGAACCGCGCCCCCAAAACCCACCTGCCCGGAGACGGAGACCTGGCCTCCTCCAAACCGGCCCTCCATTCCAGCCACTCGGGCCTGGGTCTCGTTGAACACGAGTCGGCCGTTGAGCCCGTCGAGGCCCTGGGGAAACGTGCGCAGGCGGACGGCGCCATTTTCGAGGTCGAGGCCGCCCGAAACCCGGATCGCCTTGGGCGTACCGCCGATCTGACTCCTTAGGGTGGCCGAGCCGCGGAAGCGCCACTCTCTCAGAAAGCCGGAGAGGACGCGGAGGTCGGCGCGCCCGGTGATGGCGAGATCGTTCGTATCGTCGGGCCTGAGAGCGAGCTTGCCCGAAACGCTCAAGGATGTGCCTTCTCCGTTGAGAGTCAGGCCGGCAATCCGAATCTCGCGTTTCTCGACGTCGATCATGAAACCAGGGGCGGTCTCGACGGCGTACTCGGGTACGGCGATGCGCACCCGTCCCTCACGCACCCTGGCCGTCATCGAATCCGGGTCGGCGAGCGGACCTTCAATATGCGCATTCGCGGATGCGGTGATGACCACGGAATTTTCGAAGCGCGACCCCAGGGCCCGTAGGACGGGGTCCACGCGAGCATTGGTGAGCTTGACCTCGAGCCGGCTCATGTAGGGCGTCGTCGCTTCGATCGTGCCGGCTACGTTCGCGCGGAAGCGGGGCGAATCGGATTGACCGGTGATGTTCAGAACTCCATCGCCCGCCCCGTTGATGTCGACCACCACGGCGCCAATCCCTTCATCGCCGTAGAAGATTCGTTTGGATTCGAGATGAGCGGTGACGCGCGGCTTCACGATGGGGCCGCTGAGCGTGGCCCGGCCGGTGACGTGGCCCCCGATCATGGGTGCTTTGGGGTCCTGCAGACCAAGATCCGAGAGTTCCACTTCTTGAAACTCCACCTGCCCGTTGAAGGCGGAAACTCCCGCCTCGTTGGTCAGGGAGCCCTTGACGAGCAGATCGCCGCCGCCCAGAACCGCCTTGAGACTCTCCACGCGAAGGGTCTCACCCTCGAAATGGAGCTTCAGGTCGGCCTTCGTGTACGCGACTCCCGACGCCTTGCCCGCGGCACTGGTGAGACTCGCCTGTCCGAGAGGCCTGGATCTCGTTCCCTGGAGCCGCAGCGTGCCCGAGACAGCGCCCTCGATATCGAGTTCGGATTGGACCACCCCCAGAAGGTCGGCGGCCGGCCAGTCCTTGACCGTAATGTCCAGGTCCATGGCGTCGTCGACGCCGGTCGGGCCCAGCCTCTGGACCCCGCTGAATTCCACGCGCGAAGCGCCCCGAACCGCGACCAAACGGTCGCTCTTGAGGTCGACGGTCGAAGCGCTTCCCTTCCAGTCGAGGTCGCCCCAGGAGACGCCCAGGTAGGCCACACCCGTCCCCATGAACCGACCGGTTAAAACGGGCGCGGAAAGGGTGCCGGAGGCATGGCCCTCAAACGTGCCCCGGCCGGTCGCGCCCAGCGGGCTTGGGTCAGGGGCGCCAAACGCGCGGCGGAGACGGACGCCCATAGCGTCGGTGGTGGCGAGATCGTCGCTTGTGAGTTTCACTTCGAGACTCAGTCTTTGATCGGGTTGGATTGAACCATCGATGGTCACGGTGGTCCGGGGCACTTCAAGCAGGGCGCCCGTCATGGTGATGACGCCCTCCGTCGCCTTGAATGGAAATTTTCCGGAGAGCGGGTCGCCCTGCGCCTGGTCGGCCACGAACTGAAGGACGCCGGTTCCGCTCAGCAGCCGCGATGCGCCCCTTGGAAAGGAAAGGTCGATCGTCCCTTGGACGCGTGATCCGAGGCCCGCGGTGCCATAGTCGAAAAGCCAATGGAGAAGCGGTTCGGCCCCGAGGCTTTCTAGCGTCCCGGCCACTTTGATCGCCGCGTGATCCGGCGCCTCCACTTGAAGGACGGCCCTCCCATCGAAGACGTCAAGGGTCAGGTCCGTGAGGCGCACGCTGGAGCCGTCCCACCACAGATTCGTCGAGAATGTCTCAACCGGTATGGAATCGTATGAAGTTCGCTCACCGCGGAGTGTTCCCACCAGTGCCAGTTTTTTCCCCTCGATCGAAAGGACGGCCTTGATCTGAGCGATTCCCTTGATGTCGAGGCCGGTCCCCGCCACCCTCTGATCGAAGCTTTCGAGGTCGAAGGGCCCGGAGAACCGAAGCTCGCCTGTGGGTTCCTTGCGAAGATCGAGTTCGCCCGCCAAAGACAGGCTTGTGCCGGCCGAGTTGAACGTCCCCTGATCAATGTGCAGCTTCCTGTCCGCAAACCTGACCGCGACTTCAAACCGGGCGTCCTGAGCAGGCAAGTCGCCGAAACGCATCGGGCCAGGACCGGCGCTCAAATCGCCCTTCAGGAAGTTCTTCGCATCCCATACAAGCGTCGCTTCGAAGTTTGGCCAGAAAAGCTCCAGTGGTATCTGCTGGTCGTTGAGAAACAGATCGCCGGAACGGACGGTCAGATTGGCGATCGACACCTGACGCGAAGAAGGGCCCGAAGACGACGACATCCTGGGCAGATCGGTCGAACCGTCGGGGAAGACCTGTATCGAGAGCTGAGGTCGCTCAACCTCAAAACCGCGGAGCAGGATCAGCGAGGTGAAGAGAGACCTGAAAGAGAGAGCCAGGCGAGCGCGAGGCGCCACGACCGAAGGTCTCCTGGAACCAGGAAGACCGGGGATCACCACATCACGCAGCTCAACCACGCGGCCGGCGAGGTTGACCGAAAGGGCGCCCACCGTGACTTTCCGGTTGAGGGCCTCGGCTAGCCGGCGCTCCACCAGGGTCCTCAGGGCCTTCTCGCCGAAGAGTGCGAACAGGGTCAGAACCAGAAGCCCGATGAGGGCGAACGCAGCGAGGCTAATCCGGCTGAAGCGAGCGATCTTGCGAATCAAGACTTACATGATCGCAAAGGAACCCGGTTGCTCTCCACTCCCCTCGGTAACCGGACTCAGCCAATCACGAGCAGCAGGGCTCCCATGTCGACGACTTGGCCTTCCATGACCCGGATCTGCTGGACCGTTCCGGCTCGGGTGGTTTTGAGTTCGTTCTCCATCTTCATGGCTTCCATGACGAGGACGCCGCGGCCGGCTTCGACGCCCTCCCCCGCACTGACCAGAACCTTGACGATCTTTCCCGGCATCGGGGCGGTGAGTTTGAGAGGGCCTGGGGGCGCGGCCCTCCCGAGCGCCGCGCCCTTCACCGCGTCCTTGAGACCCACGTCAAAGCGGTCGCCGCCCACCAGAACGGCGAACCCTTCGGGCGTTTTTTCCAGGGTCAGATCATGCGAAACGCCATCGACCAGGACAGAAACGTCATGCTCGCCGATCTTCACCAGATCGAGTTCCAACATTTTCTCACCGATGGTCACACGGTACAGGCCTCGCGATTCCCGAACTTCGACGCGGGCGGTCTGGCCGGCGGTGGCGGCGTCAAAGAGCATGAGTGTCCCGTCTCGCAAGTACGCGAAACCCAGGACATGGGTGAGGGATCACAGGCGGGTCACCGAATCGCGATTGCCGAGAAGCCACCAAGGCGACGAGGGTGAGGTGCTTGAGTTCATAGGCCCCCGAAACTGGCGGCGGGCGCGATACGCGGCGACCGCGGCCACCGCCATCGCGATCTCCGTGGCCCGGACCCGATCATCCTTCTCGGCCTGCAGTCTGGCCACGAAGCCGGTGTCGAAATCGCCTTCGATGAATTTGGGGTGCCTCAGCGCGCGATCGAAGAAGGGCAGCGTGGTCTTGATTCCCGTGATCTTGTACTCGGACACCGCACGAAGCATCCGGGCAATCGCCGCTTCGCGGGTCTCGGCGTGGACGACGAGTTTCGAGATCAACGGGTCGTAGAACATCGGCACCTCGAGGCCTTCGTAAACCCCGGAATCGTCCCGCACCCCGGGACCTCCGGGCACACGCAGCGACTCGATCCGGCCGGGGTTCGGAATGAAGTTCGCCTCCGGATCCTCGGCGCAGACCCGGCACTCGATGGCATGACCCCGCTGGGTGAGATCGTTTTGGGTGAACGGCAGGGCCTCTCCTTCGGCGATTCGAATCTGCATCTTGACCAGATCGATGCCCGTCACCATCTCGGTGACGGGGTGCTCGACCTGAATTCGTGTGTTCATCTCCAGAAAGTACGGCTCGCGGTTTTCGTCGACCAGGAACTCCAAGGTACCCGCGTTCACGTAGCCCACCTTCTTCGTGAGAGCCACCGCCAGCGAGCCCATGCGTTGGCGCAGTTCCGCGGTCACGAAGGGCGACGGGCTTTCCTCGATGATCTTCTGGTGGCGCCTTTGTATCGAGCACTCGCGCTCGAAGAGATGGACCACGTTCCCGTGTTTGTCGGCGAGAACCTGGATTTCGATGTGCCTCGGTTTCAGGATCGCCTTCTCGATGTAGAGGCTGTCGTCGCCAAAAGCACTCTTCGCTTCGCTTCGGGCACGGTCGACACTCATTTCGAGCTCGTCGGCCTTCTGGACCAGTCGAAGACCCTTGCCGCCCCCGCCGGCCGCAGCCTTGAGCATCAACGGATAGCCAATCCTCTTCGCCTCGGCCAGGATGGCTTGATTGTCGACAAGGGGATGAAGGGTTCCGGGGACCACCGGGACTCCCGCTTCGACCGCGACACGCCGGGCCGACGTTTTCTCACCCATCGCGGCAATCGCTTCGGCCGGCGGGCCGATGAAGACCAACCCCTCGTCCCCGCAGGCCTTCGCGAAAGCCGCGTTCTCAGAGAGGAAGCCGTAGCCGGGGTGAATGGCCTCGGAGCCCGAACGCCTGGCCACGTCGAGTATGGTGTCCATCTTCAGATAAGACTCGCGCGAGGGCGACGGGCCTATGAAGTAGGCCTCGTCCGCGTAGCGCACATGCAGAGCCGCCCGATCCGCCTCGGAGTAGACGGCGACCGTCCTGATTCCCAGTTCCCGACAGGCTCGCATCACGCGCACCGCAATCTCGCCGCGATTGGCGATCAGAACTTTGCTGAATTTTCGAGGACTCGACACGCGGGTTTGATTCTAGTGGTTCGTGGTCCTGGGGCTTGTTCGGCTTGCCTCGGCCGCCACGCTTGTGACATCGTACGCGTCGCCCGATGGAGGAGCGGTCCCCATCAGTAGTCCTTCTGACGAACGCTGACTTCGATTGAAGGAGGACGAAAGGGGAGGATCGCCGAAGGGATGAAAGGTCGACAGCGCCTTTCGTTCCTGGACGCAGGGGAGAAGACCCCGCGGCTGCTACGGCCCCTAAGAGAGGTCGTGGAGCGCCTGAGGAACAATCGTTGTTTCGACGATGGACTCCGGAGGGCGGAGTTCCACGAAGATGAAACAAAAGATGACCCGCATTCCCGTCACCATCCTTGGAGCCACCGGTGTCGTCGGTCAGCGCTTCGTTCGAAGACTGCAGGATCACCCCCTCTTCGAAGTCCAGCATCTCGCTGCTTCCGACCGAAACATGGGCAGAACCTACGAAGAGGCCTGCTCCTGGCGACTCGGCGGTCCGCCCTATGGGGGACTCGGCAAGCAGACGCTTCGCGCCGCCCACCCGGGTGAAGTTATGTCCAAAGTGGTGTTCAGCGCTCTCGATTCGGGTCCGGCAGCGCAGATCGAGCCTCTGTTTGCCGGGGCGGGAGCGCTGGTGTTCTCAAACGCCTCGGCGTTCCGCATGGCCCCAGACGTTCCTTTGCTCGTGCCGGAGGCGAACGCCGATCACATCGGTCTGATCGAAAGGCAGCGGAGAGTCCGCGGATGGAAAGGGGCCATCGTCTGCAACCCAAACTGCACCGCGACCGTCCTGGTCATGGGCCTAGCGCCTCTTCATCAGGCTTTTGGAATCGAACGGGTCTTCATGACGTCGATGCAGGCGATCAGTGGCGCTGGCTATCCGGGTGTGGCCAGCCTGGACATCCTGGGCAACGTGATCCCCTTCATTCGAAACGAGGAGGAGAAGGTCGAAGAAGAAACGCCCAAGATGCTGGGACGCTTCGCGGAGGGCGCCATCGAGACGGCGACCTTCGCAATCTCCGCCATGTGCCACCGGGTTGCCGTCGTCGAAGGTCACAGCGAAGCGGTGAGTGTGAGCCTGCGCGGAAGTCCGTCGCCCGGGCAGGTCGCGGAAGTCTTTCGGACTTGGCGGGGAGATATCAGGGTGACTTCTCTCCATTCAGCGCCTGAAGTTCCCATCCGCGTTCACGCAGCCGAGGACCGACCTCAGGTGCGTTTTGATGTGGAGAAAGACGGGGGGATGAGTGTGCACGTGGGACGCGTGCGACCCTGCCGGCTTCTCGGTGTGAAGTTCGCCCTCCTCGGTCACAACACCGAAAGGGGCGCCGCGGGCGCTTCGGTTCTGAACGCCGAGCTTGCCCAGGCTCTCGGATACCTCGGATGAGCGTGGTTCTGAAATTCGGCGGCAGCAGCGTCGCCGATGCGGCCTGCGTTCGCCGAGTGTCCGAAATCGCCAGGAACGCCATGGGCCGGAGTCCGGTGGTGGTTCTCTCCGCCATGGGCAAAACCACCGACGCCCTCTTCGCGGCCGCGCAGTCGGCGGAGCGAGGCGAAACGGAAGCGGCGCTCAGGGCGCTCCGAGACATTGTCGCAAAGCATGAACAGGCGTGCTCGGACCTTTGGGACGGAAAGACGCCCGACGATCTCCGGGCGTTCATCGAAGCCGCCTCGACGCAACTCGACATGTTGTTGCGTGGCGTCTCTCTGCTTCGGGAGCTCTCGGCTCGCAGCCGTGACGCAATCGTGGCCTTCGGTGAACTTCTGAGTTCGCGGATCGTGGCGGCGTTCCTCCATTTTCAGGGTGTGCCGGCATCGTGGTTCGACGTCAGACGCGTCATGCGCACCGACGCTCGTTTCGGCGGCGCCGAACCCCAAAGCTCTGAGATCGCGTCCCTCAGTGGAACTGAACTGACTCCACTCATGGGGGCCGGGCGGATCGTGGTGACCCAGGGGTACATCGGCGCCACGAAGGACGGCACCACCACCACACTGGGGCGCGGGGGCAGCGACTACTCGGCGTCTCTCCTGGGAGCCGCGATGGGTGCTGCTGAGGTTCAGATCTGGACCGACGTCGAGGGGATCCTGACCGCAGATCCGCGGATGGTGCCCGAAGCCTCGCCCATATTGGAGTTGAGCTTTCGCGAGGCCGCCGAACTCGCCGCCTTCGGCGCGAGGGTCCTCCACCCGGCCACCATCCAACCCGCGGTCGACGCCAACATTCCCGTCACCGTGCGTCACACCATGAGGCCCCAGGGGAAATTCAGCACCATCACCGCGAAAGGCGGCAGCGGCTCGCCTAGGCCAGCGACGGCGATCGCCAGCCGAAGCCCGATTCACGTGATCACCATCGAAAGCACGCGGATGCTGGCGCAAAGCGGTTTTCTGGCCCGGATCTTCGAGGTGTTTGGCCGGCTGGGCGCATCGGTCGATGTGGTGGCGACCGCCGAGGTGAGCGTCTCGCTCACCGTGGAGGCGAGCGCTCCCATCGAGGCGATCAGGAAGGAACTGAGTGTCTTCGCCACCGTGGGCGTCGCGACGGATCGCGCTCTGGTGGCCCTGGTAGGGGAAAGGCTCAAGCACACTCCCGGCCTCGCTGCGCGCGTATTCGGCGCTCTTTCCGCCATCAACGTGGAGATGATCTCGATGGGCAGCAACGAGATCAACCTGAGTCTCGTGGTCGAGCGAAAAGACGAAACCGCGGCGGTGCGCCTCCTTCACCAGGCGCTCTTCTCGGGGAACGGAGCAGCGAAATGAAGATCGGAATGTTTGGCCGGGGTCGTCTGGCTTTGGCCATCGCCACTCTCGGCGGCGAGACCATTGCCTGGAGGCTGGGGCGCGGCGAGGCCCCACCGAAAGACTCGCTGGTCGATGCGGTTATTGATGCCTCGACGGGAGGCGCAGTCGAGTCCCACCTCGGCTGGGCTTTGGAGAGCGGCGTCGACCTCGTCATCGGCGCAACCGGCTGGTCGATTCCGGACCTCAAGGAGCGAGTGGGAGATCGCATCGGCGTGGTCGTGGCGCCGAACTTTTCTCTGTCTATGGCGCTGTACGCGCGACTCTCGCTGGTGATGGCGCGCTTCGCCGCGCTGGACCCCGGGCGAGATCCCTACATCGTCGAGCACCATCACGCGCGAAAGAAGGATGCGCCGTCCGGCACCGCGAAACTCCTGGCCAGCGTCATCCTCAAGGGTTGTCCGCGCAAGACGGAATGGACGCTCCAGGGTTCAGGAGAACTGAAAGAGCATCAGCTGAGCGTGTCATCCATCCGGGCCGGGCACACGTACAGCAGCCACACTGTAGGTATCGACGCGCCCGCGGAAACGCTGGAGCTTCATCACGCCTCAAGATCGGCGATGGCCTACGCCGACGGCGCACTGCGGGTGGCGGCGTGGGTCCAGGGACGCAAAGGCGTTTTCACCATGGACCAGTTCTCCGAGGAAACACTCGATCCACTTTTCAAAGAGGTCAAACCATGAACGCCGATTTTTCCGGTCTCTCCGTCGCCCTCGCCACTCCTTTCACCGCTTCGGGTGATGTCGACATGAAAGCGTTCCGGGCTCTGGTGAAACACGTGGCCGAAGGCGGCGCCGATGTTCTCGTCGTTCTCGGCTCCACCGGAGAAGCCGCGACGATCGTCGAGAATGAGCGCGACCCGCTGATCGCCGCATGTCTCGAAGAGGCGAGGGGAAAGAAGGTGGTCGCGGGAACGGGCCACAACTCGACTCGTCAGACCGTGGCCTGGACCAGGCGGGCTCAGGAGCTGGGCGCCCACGGCGCGCTGATCGTCACACCCTTCTACAACAAGCCGACGCCGCAGGGCCTCGTCGCGCACTTCCGAGCGGCCGCCGATGAAGCACCCGGTTTTCCGTTCATCGTCTACAACGTTCCCGGACGAACCGGACTGAACCTCACGCCCCAGGCCTTGCGGCTGCTCTGGCAAAACCCGCAGGTGGTGGCGGTCAAGGAATCAAGCGGCAACGTGGCCCAGATCGGCGAGGTGGCGCGCACGCTTCCCGCGGGCAAGACGCTCCTCTCCGGCGACGATAATCTGGCGCTGGCCTCCATTGCGGTGGGTGCTGAGGGACTGGTATCGGTTCTCGGCAACATGGTCCCGAAGGAGACCAAACAGCTGGTCGAGGCGGCGCGGGCGGGAAGGCGCGACGAAGCGGTGGCCCTCAACAATCGCCTGCTTCCCCTGATCGACGCGCTCTTTGTCGAGAGCAACCCCATTCCTCTGAAGGCCGGACTCAAGATGCTCGGCCTGGGAGAAGACTACGTTCGGCTCCCTCTCGTTCCCGCCGCGGATGCGACGCGGGCGCGACTCAAGGAGGCTCTCGCGCACGCTGGAATCAGGTACTAGTTCACGCCATGAATCTCGAGACTCTTCGCGCTTTTTACGAGCGGCCTCCCGCCGAGGCAGCCGCGGATCCGCTTTGGCCTCGGGCGCACGCCGTACTGCTGGAAATGCTCGAGTCGGGTCGGGTGCGGTCGGCCGAACCGGATGGTGCCGGAGACTGGCGCGTGAACACCTGGGTCAAGCAGGCGATCCTCGCTGCTTTTCGCGCCACGAATCTGGTCGAGCTCCCCGGTCCGGGTTTCCCGTTCATCGACAAGACGGCTTTCCCTCCGCGCGTGTTCTCCGTCAGCGATGGAGTGCGCATGGTCCCGGGCGGTTCAAGCGTCAGGCGTGGGGCCTTCGTATCGCCCGGCGCTTCGGTGATGCCTCCGTCCTTCATCAACATGGGCGCTTTTGTCGATGAAGGCGCCATGGTGGACTCGCACGCCTTGGTCGGTTCGTGCGCGCAGGTGGGCAAACGCGTTCACCTATCGGCGGCCGCCCAGATCGGCGGCGTGCTGGAGCCCGCAGGGGCGCGGCCCGTCATTGTCGAGGACGACGCCTTCGTGGGAGGACTCGTCGGCGTGTTCGAGGGCGTGCGGGTGCGGCGGCGCGCTGTGCTTGCGAGCGGCGTTGTCCTCACCGCCTCAACCGTGCTCTATGACTTGGTGCACGAACGTGAGTGGACGCGCGAGGTTCCGGAAAATGCGGTCGTGGTGCCCGGATCACGGCCGGGGAAGGGGGCGTTCGCCGAGGCGCGCGGGCTTCACGTCGTCACCGCCGTCATTGTGAAGTATCGGGACGCCCGCACCGACGCCGCCACCGCTCTCGAATCGGCGTTGCGCTGATCGAATGACGGCTAGCCTCTTCAGCCGAGGTGAACGCGGGGCCGCTTCCCCAGTCCAGAACCGTCCGTCGCAAGACCTCACCGGCGTTGAAAGGCGAGAACCTCGTGGCTCAATGTCACGCTCATGGTGGTGAGGGAATCGACCGACGCGCGCTCGCTCCGTCTGAAGCCGCGGTAGGTCGTGGTCAGAAGATCGCGGAGACCGCTCGGCTCGAAGGATCGGCTCTCGCGAACCGTGATTCGGCCCACGAGGGTGAAAAGCTTCCCCAGCTCTTCATCGACGCGCGCTGTCCGTGACTTCAGGATCCTGGCGCCCTGAATTCGTTCTCGAAGCTCCATCAGGTCATCGGGCCCGGGCACCGCGACCAGAACCAGGCCCGAAGGCACGAGGACGCGTCCGAACTCGCTCGCATTCGCGCGGGCATCGATCGAGGTCACGACGTCGAACGACCGGTCGGCATAGGGAAGAACTCGATCGGCATTCGCGACCACGAACACGACTTCCGAAGCGGCCTTCGCTGCTAAGCCGATCAAGGGGGCGGAGATGTCGAGACCGTGACGCTCCAGACCAGGAATTCCGTCAAGAGAGCGCAGGAAGGCGCCTTCCCCGCAACCTACATCGAGAAGCGAGGCCCGGGCCCCGTTCGATCGCGAGCGGATCACGTCACCCAGGGCCTGGTACACCGCGGCGGCGTGACCGAGGCCCGCAAGTCTTCGGCGAGAGAGACCTGCTTCCGAGGAATCGCCCGGATTCCGTGAGCGAGAGTCCTGGGGCTGAAGGAGATTCAGGAACCCGGAGCGGTGCGGATCGAAAGAGTGGTTTCGCGCGCACGTCCACCGCGCTCCTTCACGATTCAACCGTTCCCCGCACCTCCGGACCGGGCACCGAAGAGCAACGGTCATCGAATCTCGTTACAGCGGAATATTTCCGTGCTTCTTGGGCGGGTTCTTGTCGCGCTTGTTCCGGGTCATTTCGAGACCCGCAATGATTCTGCGCCTGGTCTGCCGCGGTTCGATGACATCGTCAATGAAACCGCGATCGGCGGCGACATAGGGGTTCGCGAATTTGTCCTTGAACTCCTGAACCTTGGCGAGGCGCATGGCGACCGCATCCTCGGCGGCCGCCAGTTCGCGACGATAGAGGACATTCACGGCGCCCTCCGGACCCATCACCGCAATCTCCGACATCGGATAGGCGAAATTCAGATCGGTGCGGATGTGCTTCGACGACATGACGCAGTACGCGCCGCCGTAGGCCTTGCGTGTGTTCACGGTGATTTTCGGAACCGTCGCCTCGGCGTAGGCATAGAGGAGCTTGGCTCCGTGGCGGATGATCCCGCCATACTCCTGAGACGTCCCGGGAAGGAACCCCGGCACGTCCTCGAAGGTGATGAGCGGGATGTTGAAGGCATCGCAGAAGCGAACAAACCGCGCTGCCTTGACCGACGCGTCGATGTCCAGGCAGCCGGCGAGGACGGCCGGCTGATTCGCGACGATGCCGACGCTTTTCCCGGCGAAACGCGCAAAGCCGACCACGATGTTCGCCGCATAGTGCTCGTGGACTTCAAGGAACCGGGAATCGTCCACCACGGCGTTGATGAGCGTCTTCATGTCGTACGGCTTGCTCGGATCCTCGGGGATCAGGGTGTCGAGACTCGGGTCTTCGCGGTCACTCGGGTCGGTGGTGGTGTGGAGCGGCGCTTCCTCTAAGTTGTTGGATGGCAGGTACGACAACAGGTCGCGAATAAGGAGGAGGCAGGCGCGGTCATCATCGGCCGCGAAGTGGGCCACCCCGGAGCGGGCGTTGTGAGTCATGGCGCCGCCCAGGTCCTCTTTCGTGACCTCTTCATGGGTGACCGTCTTGATGACGTCTGGCCCGGTGACGAACATGTACGACGTGTCCTTCACCATCAGGTTGAAATCCGTGATGGCGGGGGAATAGACGGCGCCTCCCGCGCAGGGTCCGAGGATGGCCGAGATCTGCGGGATCACTCCGGAGGCCAGCGTGTTTCTGAGAAAGATGTCCGCGTAACCGCCGAGAGAGGCCACACCCTCCTGAATCCGGGCGCCGCCGGAATCGTTGAGGCCGATCACCGGAGCGCCCATCTTCATGGCCAGATCCATGACCTTGCAGATCTTGAGGGCGTTCGTTTCCGACAGGCTTCCGCCGAAGACGGTGAAGTCCTGCGCAAAAACAAAGACCAGGCGACCGTCGATGCGACCAAAGCCCGAGATCACTCCGTCGCCGGGGATTTTCTGGTCGGCCATGCCGAAGTCGGTGCAACGGTGCTCCACCAGCTTGTCGAGCTCTTCGAGGGAACCTTCGTCGAGAAGGATCTCGACCCTCTCGCGAGCGGTGAGCCGCCCCTCGCGGTGCTGGCGCTCGCGGCGTTCGAGTCCGCCACCTTCCTCGGCCCGGCGAATTTTGTCCCCAAGAACCGTCACTCGATCAGTCATGCTTTTGATTCATCGTTTACAGGCCACTAGTTCGGGAGACGACCGCACTGCGAAGCGCCACGGGGAGGTCCTTCACCGCATGGCCATATTTCTCAAACGGCCGATCACAGCGGCTGCAGCGATATTCGTAAAGGGGCATGGTTGGTGGTTCGGAAAGGGATGATATCGCTCGGCCGGGAGTGTTCGGTCGCTGGCAGGGCACATTGCCCGGCACTAAGGGACGATGAGCGTGAGCAACGGCGTGGGAATGCTTTCGTTCCCTCCCGTGTCCACGGCAACAATCTCGTAAGCGCGAGGACCGCGAGTCATGTTCGGATCGTGGATCCTGACCACCGGTCCCTGCGTCTCAATGGCCAGGGCTAAAGCACCCGTGTCTAGTGAGCGATAGATCCGATAGAACGCGACGTCCGCCGACGTCGACGGGAGCCACGAAAGTTCGACAAAAGTCGCGCCGATATCCGCGAGCAGGCGACTCGGTGGTTCGGGGGGGGCGATGTCCTTCACGTCAACGCAGACAGCCTCGCCGGGAGCGCTTTCCACCAGGGGCTTGAACGATGTGGCGTAACGGAGGGAGTAGCAGGGCTTCTCGCCCGGCCTTGGTGTGGCGTCCAGCCACGAAGATGCCTGGAGAGGCTCACGGGCGAGCCGCGGAACACCGTCGGTGCGGAAGATGCGAATGCCGGTGGGCGGGGCCAGCGGCGGCGTTGGCGAAGGCGCTGGAGACGGCGTCGCGGCCGGAGGCTGGGGAGGCGGACCGCCTGAGAGCGTGGTTGTGCCAGGTGGCCCGGACGGGGTGGGGGCGGGCGGGGAGGTAGAGGGAAGCGGCGGGGTTGGTGTTGATGATGGGCTTGGGGTTGGTGGTGAGCCTGGGGTCGGCGATGAGTTTGGTGTTGACGATGGGCTTGGCGATGGCGATGAACTTGGCGTCGGCGACGGCCAGGGTTCGGCGCCCGAAGGATTTGTCCATTGGAGATCGACTCCCGCGATGGTGTTTGTCGCCGTGAGACCTGTGGGAGTTTCTGGCACCGGTGCTGGTTTGAAGAGAACGGGAACGGCCAGGTTCGACCGGGCCTTTCCGGCGTAGGCTCGGACAGAAAAGCGGGCCTCGGACAAAGGTCGGGGGAATCG
>JANLWV010000499.1:0-1882 GCA_031364765.1 Vicinamibacteria bacterium | reverse complement strand
CTCTCCCACTCCCAAAACCGCGCCCACGGACGTTCTCGGTTTGCCGGTCGTGCCGGCCGCCGCACCTTCTGCGCCTCCAGCCGGAACCGCCTCGCCGTCCCCCGCCAGCCTGGCCCCGTCCGCCACGCCGAAAAACTGAACTTCCGCGGGTAAGCCCCAGGGTTGCGTGCTACATCAGCCGCGCATGTTCGACCATGAGGCAGCGGTCGTAGATCACGGTCCGGCCCGCCGCCACCAGCGCATGGATCGCACCTTCGTGAACGCAGCCCAGCTGGAACCAGACCGCGGCCGAGTTCGGATGGGGACTCTTGAGGATCTCGGCGGCGAGGGCGGGCAATTCCTCTGAACGCCTGAACACGTTCACCAGATCGACGGGCGGCTCGATCTCATTGACCGATCGATAGACGCGAGCCCCGAGAATCAAATCCTCCCGCGGATAGACGGGAACGATCTCGTAACCCGCCCGCTGCATGTAGGCGGAGACGCGGTGGGAGTCGCGATGGGGCTTGGGCGAGAGCCCGACCACGGCAATCCGGCGGGCCCGCTGAAGCAAGAAGCGAATGTCGTCATCGCTCGGATGGTCAGGAATACCGGGGGCCATCCTGAATGCCTACTCGACGAAAGTCACCTTGTTGATCTCGCGCAGGCTCGTGACGCCTTCGAAGACCTTGTCGATGGCGCCCTCGCGCAATGTGCGCATGCCAAACCCCCGGGCTATCTTCTTGATCTCTCCCACCGGCCTCCGCTCCAGGATGAGCTGGCGGATGTCGTCATGCAGCTCCAGCAACTCTCCCACCGCCCGGCGGCCGAAGAAGCCGCTCGAAGCGCAGGCTTCGCATGATCCGCGGTCGTAGACCCGGTGCCCCGAAAACCGCAGGGGATCGACTCCCGACGCCCGCCACTCGGCTTCCGAGATCGTGACCGGCTGCCGGCACGAACGGCAGAGGACGCGGACCAGACGCTGGGCCAGGACGAGGGTGAGAGCGGAGACGAAGTTGTACGGATCGACGCCCATGTGAAGAAAACGCCCGATGACGTCGAAGACGTTGTTCGCGTGAACGGTGGTGAAAACCAGATGACCGGTGAGGGCCGCCTGCACCGCGATCTGCGCGGTCTCCGGATCGCGCACCTCGCCCACCATGATCTTGTCGGGATCGTGGCGCAGGATCGACCGCAGGCCGCGCGCGAAGGTCAGCCCTTTCTTCTCGTTCACCGGCACCTGGGTGATGGCGGCGATCTGATACTCGACCGGATCTTCGATGGTGATGATCTTCTCTTCGGAACTGGCGATCTCGTTCAAGGCCGCGTAAAGCGTGGTCGTCTTGCCGCTGCCGGTGGGTCCGGTGACCAGGATCATTCCGTACGGCTCCGCCACGTACTTGCGCACAGTGGCGAGCTGCGCCTCATCGAACCCGAGGGCCTGGAGTCTCAGTTCCTGGAACTCCTTGGAGAGCGACTCGCGATCGAGGATGCGGATGACCACGTCCTCCCCGTGAATCGACGGCATCACCGAGACCCGGAAGTCGATGGTGCGGCCGGAGACCCGGAGTCTGAACCTTCCGTCCTGCGGGATGCGTCTTTCCGCGATGTCGAGTTCGGCCATCACCTTGATGCGCGAGACGATGGTTTCGGCGTGGCGTTTCTCCACCGGGGAGGTCGCCTCATACAGAGCGCCATCGATCCGGTACTTCGCCAGGACCGAGCGATCCTTGGATTCGATGTGAATGTCGGACGCCCGTCGTTCGATCGCCCCCAGCAACAGGGAATCGACGAGACGGACGATCGGGCTCTCCGAAGCCAGGGTTTCGAGGTTGACGATCTTTCCATCGTCCTCCGAAACGAGCTCGATATCCGATCCGAGATCCTCACGGGCGCGATCGAG
>JANLWV010000431.1:0-10844 GCA_031364765.1 Vicinamibacteria bacterium | reverse complement strand
GCTCTCACCGGCCTTCTTGCCTTCGTGGCCCTTCTGGTATGGGCGTTTTGGGGTGTTTCGGGCGCGTACGCGGAGCGGGCCCGGCTTCTCGCCGAGACGAGCGGCCGCCTCAGCGAGGCGCTTTCGGGAATTCGGGTGATCAAGGCCTATCGAGCGGAGGAGCGGGAAAGCGCCGCTCTGGAGTCTTCGATCATGGCCATGCGGGACAACTCGATCGCCATGGCGAGAAACAATCGGATGTTTTCCTTCTGGAGCACGGCCCTCGTGGGCGCTTTGGGCCTGGGTCTCATGGCCATGGCGCTTTCCGAGATCCGCATGGGGCGCCTGACTCTGGGGGGGCTCACGACTTTCTCGCTGCTCCTCGGCTTCCTGAATGGGCCGGTTTATATGGTGGTGGCGCTGGCCGGACAGTTCACCGACGCCCTGGTTTCCATCGAGCGCCTTCAGGCCATCCTGGCCGAGCCAAGTGAAGCGGTGGTCTCCCATGGGGCCCGAGTTGAATCACCGCTTCTGGCCTCTGACGTGAAGGGCCACGTCGTGTTTGAGAATGTCTCGTTCGAGTACCGTCCCGGTGAACCCGTGCTGAAGAGCGTCAGCTTCAAGGCCCTGCCCGCCACCGCCACCGCACTTGTCGGTCCTTCCGGCGCCGGCAAGTCGACGATCATGGGCCTGCTGGCCGCGTTTTACAAACCGCAGACCGGCCGGATCACTCTGGACGGTCACGATATTTATTCGCTCCCGCTTTCGGACTACCGGGCGAACCTTGGCGTTGTCTTCCAGGACACTTTCCTGTTCGACGCCACCCTCCGCGAGAACGTCCTTTTCGCACGACCCGAGGCCTCCGAAAGCGAATTCAAGGAAGCTTGCCTCTCCGCGCACGTCGACGAGTTCGCTTCCCGGTTCGTCCTTGGATACGACACCGTTGTGGGCGAACGGGGGGTGAAGCTTTCCGGCGGGCAGAAGCAGAGGGTGGCGATCGCCCGGGCTTTTCTGGCCAACCCGAGAATCCTGCTGTTGGACGAAGCGACTTCGAATCTGGACAGCGAGTCCGAAGCCTTGATCCAGAACGGTCTGGAGCGGTTGCTTCCCGGTCGCACCACGTTCGTGATCGCCCACCGCCTGTCCACGGTGAGGTCGTGTCATCAGATTCTGGTTCTCGACCAGGGGCAGGTGATCGAGCGCGGAACGTACACGGATCTCTTGCTTCTCGGAGGCCGGTACGCCTCGATGCTCGAGCTGCAGACGATGAGCCCGCCCGATCACCCGGGCTAAAGATCCGGGAAGATGATCTCCTGGGGAGGCTGGTCTTGTCGGCTGAGCACATACATCACGGCCACAATCGTGGCCAGGATCGCCAGACCGGGGAAGATCCATCGTTTGGCCGCTCGCGAAAAAGAGCGGGTTCGATCGCGCGAATGCCTTGAAGCTGGGTATCGCCGCTTCCGCTCGGGAGCGAGAGGCCCGAGAAAACGTGCTCCGCAATCGAAACAGCGCCAGAAGCCCGCGGCGCCTCTGGGGTTCTTCTCCTTGTCCTTCGGGTAGACACTTCGGGAGGGATGGGCCTTTTGCGACTGACATTCGGGGCAGATCGGAACCTCGATTCCATCGGAGCTGAGATTCTGAGGCTCAGGGTCAGACATCGCCGCCCCCGCCTAGTGAACTCTGCAAATCGGAAAGCAGGTCGGCCTCGTCTTCTATCCCGACGGAGAGTCGGATCATGCCGGGGTTGATGCGGGCCTCCAGAAGCTGCGATTCGGACAGACCGAAGTGGGACGTGTACACCGGGAGGCTCGCGAGCGACTCCACGCCGCCGAGGCTCGCCGCCCGTTCGAAGATGCTGAGCCGGTCGAAGACGCGCTCGGCGGCGGTGAGACCGCCCCTGACGGTCAGGCAGATCATGGAGCCAAACGCCTTCATCTGGCGGCGCGCGATTTCGTGCCCCGGATGCGAGGGCAGGCCCGGGTAACGAACCGTCTCGAGTTCCTTATGCCCCTCGAGCGCCTGCGCGATTGCGAGGGCATTCCGGCACGCCCGCTCAACTCGCAATTGGACGCTCTTGATGCCGCGCAAGGTCAAGTACGCGGCATGCGGGTCGAGGCATCCTCCGAGGATCTTGGCCGTGCCGTGGATGCGATCGATCAGATCGGCTCGCCCCGCGAGAGCGCCCGCAATCACGTCCGAATGGCCGGCCAGGGACTTGGTCATAGAGTGCATGACAAGGTCGGCGCCCAGGCTCAGCGGCTGCTGGAGCACCGGCGACGCAAAGGTGTTGTCAAAGAGGACGATCAGACCATGTTTCCGCGAAAGCGCGCACACCGCTTCAATATCGATGACATCGACCTGGGGATTGGTGGGCGATTCAAAAACCAGAACCTTCGAGCGGGGCGTCACAAAAGCGTCGAGTCGATTCAGATCGTCGAGGCTCAGGAATCGAGACGTCACCCCGAAGGGCCCGAGAATATTTCGAAGGAGTTTCGACGTCCCTCCATACAGCGAGGCGCTCGCGAGCACTTCGTCACCCGGTTTCACCAGACTGATCAACGCGGTGGACAGGGCGGCCATGCCGGACGAGAAAGCGAGCGCCTTCTCGGCGCCTTCGAGCGAAGCCAGGGTGTCCTCAAGCTCACCTACGGTGGGATTGGCGTATCTCGAGTAGAGGAAGAGCTCGCCGTCTTCTCCCGCCTCGCCCTGGAGGTATTTCCTCAGCTCGGCTGACGAAGCGAAAGAGAAGGTCGAGGTCTGGGCGATGGGTGTCGCCAGGGGTCCGCTCTTCCGATGCGAAGCGGGCCGCGCGACCGCGCGCGTTCCGAACCCCCTCGGGGAGGAGGACGACCGCGAGGAAGAGCTGGTCACAGGGAAAGGCCCGCAGAGGGTACCGGGGGGTGTGATCTCTCTCTGAGCCGGTCTTCACCGAGAGCAGCATCGAGGAAGCAGCGATGGGCGTCGCGGTGGCCCTCTTCGAGCCAGTCGAGAAGCGAGGTCTCCACCTCGTTGGACGGATCGACCGCGCCGTCGAGGTCCAGAGGCCGAAGGAGCGCGCGACGGGGCCGCACGGTGTGGACGATGACCGCTCGAAATCGCCGTCCGGTCAGAGGATCCTGCCATTCCCGCTCACCCGTCGCCTTCTGGTGTCCGACCGTCTCGACGATCCGATTGAGCCGTTCCGTCTGCCGAAGATCGCTCTCTATGGCGTTTCTTTCCTGAAGGGCCAGGCAGGCGGCGGCCAGAGCCTTGAGACCGCGCCGCTCGGCCAGGGGTCCCGGGTCTTTTGCGGTGGCGGTCACGAGGACAACCTGATCCGCGCCGAGAGCGATGGCTTCGCTCAGGCCCGAACCGGAGATTGCGGAGGCTTCGGCGATCCGGTGAATCTCGCCCCCAAACGCCCCTTGCTTGGGAAGACGGACCCGCCGTGGCGACGAGAGAGGAGCGACCGCGAAAGCGGTGGCCACCACGTCGTAGAGCAGGGGTGCGGTGGCGCTGTCCTTGAGGTCGAGGATCTCGTCGGTCTCTTGCCCCCTCGGGCTGGCGCTTCGGTCGTCGGCAACGAGCTTCAGCACCAGCGGCCTCCGCGAGTCGAGGTTCGCGGCCCGCAGGACCAGGCCCCGGAATCCGGGTTGTCCGGCGTTCTCGGCGATCAGCGCAGCGTACTGCCGTCCCACCTCGGAAGCCTCGGGCGCCGGTTCATTGAGCGCCGGCCCTCGGGCCACTTCCCAAAGACGGCGGGCAAGTTCCCTCTCGATCGAGGAGAGATCGAAGACGCTCTCGAGCGTCTCGCCAAAGCGTCGCCTGGATCGCCTCAGGAGGCTTAGGCCTCCGAACAAGACGAACAGGAAGGCCAGGAACGTCGGCGCGGCCAGAGCGAAAACAAAGAAGAGACGCAGACCGGGGGCCAGGGCCGCGAGAGTCTGCGAGAGGCCGGCCATGAAACCGGGCCGGGCAAAGTCGACGGCCAGGAACGCGGGGAGGAGAAGGCCGAGCAACAACGCCAGGAGGGCGGGAACGAGAAAGGCCGACAGCGCCACCAGTCCCAGCGAGCGCAGAAAGCGAAAGCCGGCTCGGAGCCTGAAAACCCGCCGGGCCGTGATCTCGCGCCACAGACCCTTCTCTCCATAAAGCACGGAGCCCGAGGCGGCGGCGCCAAAAACCGCGGCGAGAACGCCCACCCCCGACCCCACCATGAGGTCGATTCTCACCCCGGCTTCGTCGAGTGCTTTCAGCACACCCGCGTGATACGCGCCGGAAGCGCCACTCCCCGCGAAAACCACCGCGGTGCGGTGTCCCAGGAGATGGTCCTTCATGGCACGGCGATTATAGGCGGAGGGCCGCAGCGCTCTTCGCACGCCCGCTCAGCCACTAACGTCATCGCGACATCTCCCGAGGGATTGCTTCAGGCCGCCTGGGAACGACCTGGTCTTCGCTGAGAAACAGGCTCGAAATAGCCCATATTGGGTACTTTCTTGCCGGCCCTACCTTCGGGGCAGCAACACGAACACGGGCGTGCCAGTTGGGGCCCGCGGGACCAGGGATCGAGTGGGCTTGCGGCGCCGGGGACGCCTCGTGCGTCGCCACTGCCCTCCCGAGACTTCGGGCTCGTGTGGCTCCTTACTCGGCTCTTCGCTCGCGAATGTCTGTAACGGACTCCTGCGACTCGCGCACGACGCCCCGACGCCAGCAACCCACTCGGTCCCTGGTCCCGCTCCGTTCTTGTGAGCTCACTGCCGCCGCAAACGCAGTAGCAAAGGCACGGTCCCCGAGTCTGACCGGGAGGGTTCTGGCGCATCCTTCATAGTGCGAGGCCTCATCCCCTACCTTTTTCACAGAGATGGAGCGGGGCCGGGGGGCGAGGGTCGCTCGCGAGCGGGGGCGTTTTTGAACGGCTCTGCTGCGCAGACCCGTTCAACGCAAAGTCGCTGGCGCGCGTTTGTGGGCGCGAGTCGCCGCTGTCCGTTACAGACATTCGCGAGCAGCGAGCCGAGCAAGGAGCCACACGATCCCGAAGTTTCGGCAACTCAGTGGCGGCGCGCGAGGCGTCCCCGCCGCGGTGACAAACGAGCGCCAGCGACTTTGCCCTGAGTGGGTCCGCGAAGCGGAGCCACTTAGAAGCCCACTCGCCCCCTGGAGCCGCGGGCCACAACGATGATGCCGGCGCTGACCAGAGATTGCTTCAGTCCACGCCAGAACGACGGGTCCTTCGCAATGACGGCGCGCACGGTTCGGGCGATTATCGGACTTCCCAGGTCTCGGGGCCGCGCAGGAGTTTTCCGAGATCTCCCTTGCCCTTCTGGGCGATGACCTGCTGAACCTGGCCGTTGACCAGATCCTCGTAGGCCGGTGCGTCGGTGGCGCGGAGAATGCCGACCGGGGTCGGGAAGCCGGGGCGGGAGTCCATGCTTGCGAGCATGAAGGCGTAGGCCGCTGACGGATGTTGCTCGTTGTGGACCAGCAAGTCCGCCTCACAAGCCCCGTCGCCGAGCGTCACCACTTCGATGTCGAAGCCGTTCTGGCGGATGCCCTTGTCTTTGGCCTTGCCGAAGATCAGAGGCTTGCCGTGCTCCAGGAACAGCACATGATCGTCGCGGACGTCCTTTTCGGCGATCGCGTCCCAGGCGCCGTCGTTGAAGATGTTGCAGTTCTGCAGGATCTCCGTGAACGCCGTGCCCTTGTGCGAGGCCACGCGCCTAAGCGTCGTCTTGAGGTGCGGCTGGAACACGTCGACCGACCGGGCGATGAACGTGGCGCCCGCGCCCAGGGCCAGGGCCAGAGGAGCGAACGGCCGATCGACCGAACCGAACGGCGTCGACTTCGCCTTCTTCCCGATCTCGGAGGTGGGCGAGTACTGGCCCTTGGTGAGACCGTAAATCCGGTTGTTGAAGAGGAGGACCTTGAGTCCGACGTTGCGGCGGATCATGTGGATGGTGTGATTGCCGCCGATCGAGAGCGAGTCGCCGTCGCCTGTCGCCACCCACACCTCGAGGTCGGGTCGCGCCACCTTCAAACCGGTCGCCACCGCGGGCGCGCGGCCGTGGATGGTGTGGAATCCGAACGTGTTCATGTAGTACGGGAAACGGCTGGAGCAGCCGATGCCCGACACCATCGCGAACTTCTCGCGCGGCACGCCGAGTTCGGGAAAGACTGACTGCACCGCGGCGAGGATGGCGTAGTCGCCGCAGCCCGGGCACCAGCGAACCTCCTGGTCGGTCTGAAAGTCTTTGCGTGTCAGTGGGACGGCTGCGGTCACTTGAGCACCTCCAGAACCTTCTTTTCGATTTCCGACTGCTTGAACGGCTTGCCCTCGACCTTCGAGTACGAGACCGCGTCGATGAGATAAATGCTGCGCAGAATGAAAGCGAGCTGGCCCAGGTTCATCTCCGGCACCAGCACTTTCTTGTAACGCTTCATCGCTTCGCCCAGATTCTTCGGCAGGGGATTGAGATGGCGGATGTGAATGTGGCCGATCCTGTGGCCCTTGGCGCGCAGCGCGTGGAGCGCCGCGGTGATGGACCCGTACGTGGAGCCCCAACCGACGATCACGAGATCGCCAAAGGCGTCGCCCGCAGGTACGACATCGGGGACGTCTTGAACCACGCCGGCGACCTTCGCGGCGCGGAGACGAACCATCTTGTCGTGATTGCCCGGCTCGTAGTTGATGTTGCCGGTGACGTCCTGCTTCTCCAGGCCGCCGATGCGATGTTCGAGGCCGGGCGTGCCCGGCACCGCCCACGGCCGCGCCAAGGTATCGGGATTTCGGAGGAAGGGTTGGAAGCCTTCCGGGTCGGTGCGGAACCGGGTGGGGAACGCGGGTAGTTCATCGACGGTGGGGACGCGCCACGGCTCCGCTCCGTTGGCGAGATAGCCGTCCGAGAGAATGATCACCGGCGTCATGTACTTGAGCGCTATCCGCGAAGCCTCGAGGGCAATCCAGAAACAGTCGCCCGGAGTGCAAGGAGCCAGGACCGGGAGCGGCGATTCCGAGTTGCGACCGAAAATCGCCTGGAAAAGGTCGGCCTGTTCGGTCTTGGTGGGGAGGCCGGTGGACGGGCCGCCTCGCTGAATGTCGCAGACCACCAGAGGCAACTCGACCGCGATGGCGAGACCAATGGCTTCCATCTTGAGCGCCATGCCCGGACCTGAGGTGGTCGTGACGCCGAGGCACCCGCCATATGCGGCGCCGATTGCGGACGTGACCGCGGCGATTTCGTCCTCGGCCTGGAATGTGACCACACCGAAGCTCTTGTACATCGCGAGTTCGTGGAGGATGTCGGACGCGGGCGTGATCGGGTAGGAGCCTAAGAACAAGGGAAGGCCGCCTCGCTCCGAAGCGGCGACCAGACCCATGGCGAGGGCGTTGTTGCCGGACAGATTCCGGTAGGTGCCGGGGGAGAGTTTCGCGGGTGGGACCTCGTAGGCCGCGGTCTGATACGCCTCGGTGGCTTCGCAATACGCGTAACCCGCGCGAAGTGTGAGCTTGTTTGCGTCGGCGACCTGGCCCTTGAACTTGGAGTCGATCCAGCGGAGCGTGCCGTCCATCGAGCGGCCGAAGAGCCAATAGCACATGCCAAGGGCGAAGAAGTTCTTCGACCGGTCGACCGACTTGGCGTCGAGGCCAACCTCCTTGACCGCGGCCTTGGTCAGCTTGAGCAGGTCGACGGGGAAAACGCGGTAGCCCGAGAGCGAACCGTCCTCCAGCGGATTCGAGGTGAGCTTGGCTTTCTTGAAGTCCACCTCGGCAAAGCTGTCGGAATTCACGATCAGGATGCCACCGGTCTTGAGGTCGGCGAGGTTGGTCTTGAGCGCGGCGGGATTCATGGCGATCAGGACGTCGACCGAGTCGCCCGGAGTGAAAACGTGGGTGGACGAAAAGTTCACCTGGAAACCGGAGACACCGGGGAGGGTGCCTTGAGGAGCGCGGATCTCGGCGGGGAAGTCCGGGAAGGTGGCGAGGTCGTTGCCGAAAAGCGCCGCCGTGTTGGTGAACTGGCTGCCCGTCACCTGCATTCCATCGCCCGAGTCGCCGCAGAAGCGGACGACCGCGTTTCCGAGCTGCTGCCGCTTGGTCCCGCTTTCCGGAATTGGAGGAGCTACTACCGTCGACATGATCGGTTCCCTTCGTTGGTGCGCCGGTGGAGTTTACGCCCCCGGGCCGCGACGCCTACCGGCGTGCGAAGGACGCCGGCAAGGAGCGCAATGGGCGCTGAACCCTGCTCGGCGGGACCGGATACGTATACTCGGACGCTGGCATCCAAGGAGTCATCATGCTGATCCGTCGCCCCACCGGTCTGAAGTCGTCCGAGATCACGCCCGAGTCGCTCTACATGAATCGACGCGGGTGGCTGGCCGCCGCGGGCGCTTTGGCGGTGAGTGCTATGGGGCGGGAGGCGTCTGCCCAGGAGCCTCAGGCGATCGGGAAGCCTTATGGCCTTCAGCCGGATGACAAGCCGACCCCCTGGCAGGATGTGACGACGTACAACAACTTCTACGAGTTCGGCACCGACAAGTCCGGGCCGGCGCAGAACGCGACAAACTTCAAGACGAGCCCCTGGACGATCACCGTCGATGGTCTCGCCGGGAAGCCGGGGAAGTACCAGCTCGAAGACTTCATCAAGCCGTCCACCATCGAAGACCGGATCTACCGTCACCGATGCGTCGAAGCCTGGTCGATGGTCGTGCCCTGGCGCGGCATCCCTCTCGCCGACGTGGTGAAACGGGCCGAGCCCATGGCGACCGCGAAGTACGTGCAGTTCACCACGCTGATGGATCCGAAGCAGATGCCGGGGCAGCAACTCGGCGTCCTTGAATGGCCCTACGTGGAAGGCCTTCGACTCGACGAGGCTCAGCACCCGCTGACTCTCCTGGCCGTCGGCCTCTACGGCCGGACCCTGCCCAACCAGAACGGCGCCCCCCTTCGTCTGATCGTGCCCTGGAAGTACGGTTTCAAGGGGATCAAGTCGATCGTGAAGATGACCTTCACTGAGAAGCAGCCGAAGACGGCCTGGAACATCCAGGCCCCGCAGGAATACGGGTTCTATTCGAACGTGAATCCCGCCGTCGATCACCCGCGCTGGAGTCAGGCCAAGGAGCGGCGCATCGGCGAGTTCCAGCGCCGCCCCACCCTGCCCTTCAACGGCTACGCGGACCGGGTCGCTTCGCTCTACACCGGTATGGATCTCCGTAAGAACTACTAGCCTTGCGCTCCGGGCGCCTCGACGCAGCAGGGATCCTCTCCCACCTCCGGGCGGTCCGCGAACCGCGTCGTTTCGGGGCCGCGCTGGTTGTCCTTTCGCTGGTCCCTGCTGGCTACGCGATCTTCGCCCTCGCTTCCGACATCCTGCGCGGCACCCGGATGCTCGGGTCGAACCCGGTGAAGGAAGGCGAGCATTTCCTCGGCGAATGGACGTTGCGGTTTCTCGTCGCGACCCTCTGCGTAACCCCGCTGCGGCAGGTCTTCGGATGGAACTGGATCGCCAAGCATCGCCGGACGGTGGGCCTGTTCGCCTTCACCTATGGCCTTCTCCACTGGCTGACCTACGTGCTGCTCGATATCCAGCTCGAGGTCGGCGAACTCGTCGCCGACGTGGCGAAGCGTCCCTACATTCTGATCGGCTCAGGGGCACTTCTTCTGATGCTGCCTCTCGCCCTCACCTCGACAAAGAAGATGATGGCGCGGCTCGGAGGCAAGCGCTGGAACCGGCTGCATAAACTCGTCTATGTCTCCTGCGTCCTCGGCGTCATCCACTTCTGGATGTCGGTGAAGGCGGACATCGGAAAGCCCCTCCTGTTCGCGTCAATGTTCGCGATTCTCTTCGCCTACCGATTGTGGAAGTGGCGCGAGCGAGCGGTGGCCGCGGCTCAGGCGTAGTCGGACGTCCACGTTTCGCACGTTCTGACTGCGCTCGCTGGCGCAGGAGCGGTCGTTTTGGGCGGAGAGTCTCAGCTGGCGTTGGCATGGTCATCTGCCCGACGCGGTAGGCTTCGGGCCAGAGGCTTCCGTGATTGTTCTTGAAACCGACCGTGTGGTTCTGCGCCGCCTGACCCTCAACGACGCGCCTTTTATTCTTGAGCTCCTCAATGAGCCGTCGTTTCTGCGCTTCATCGGGGACCGCGGGGTAAAAACGCTCCAGGACGCGCGTCAGTACATTCTCAAAGGACCGATTGCCAGCTACGAACGTTTCGGCTTTGGCTTGTACCTGACGTTTCTGAAGGAGACCGGCGACCAGATCGGGATGTGCGGCCTGTTGAAGCGCGACGCGCTGCCCGACGCGGACCTGGGCTTCGCTTTTCTCCCCGCGCATTGGCGGAAAGGGTATGCGTTCGAGTCCGCTTCCGCGGTTCTCGCGCATGGTCGCACCGCGCTGGGCCTCAAACGGATCGTGGCGATCACGTCCCCCGACAACCTGCCTTCGCTCGGGGTTCTGGAAAGGATCGGCCTGAAGTTCGAGGCGGTGATTCAGCTGCCCGGTGAAACTCGCGAGGTCAAGCTCTTTGGAGTCAATTTCCAGCCAATCGTTGACGATCGCGTAGTCTCTCCTCAGGAGCGACGATGATTCTTCAAGAAGACCGGGGCGTCGATCTCGACACGCTCACCGGCCCGATGAGGACCTACGTGTATCGCCCGGTGGCGCCGGGGCGTTACCCCGGGCTTGTGTTGTTCTCCGAGATCTTTCAACGGACCGGGCCGATCAAGCGCACTGCGGCTCTCTTGGCGGGCCATGGCTTTGTGGTCGCGGTGCCCGAGATCTTCCATGACCTTGAAGCGCCTGGGTGCGAAATTCCATACGACACCGCCGGAGCCGACAAAGGGAATGCCGATAAGATCGGCAGGCCGGTGACCGCGTACGACGATGACG